>NZ_DATHGC010000153.1:0-3256 GCF_035317785.1 Pedobacter sp.
CCTTCCGGTCTACCATGATTTCGGCGGCAAGAAGGAGGAGATCCTGATGCGAAATTTTTTACAGATCAACCAGGAGATTGAAAACCTGGTGCGCTCATTTATCAACCTATAATTTTTTATTTATGACTAAAGAAAAACCACTCCATGAGGCCGTGGCCGATAAGCTATTGGCCCAGCTTGAAGCAGGAACGTCCTTTCTGCAAAAATTAAATGGCCAGCCCCAACAGCGGCCTTTCCAGATTCCGTTTAATCCTTCCACTGGTAAATCCTACAGGGGGATGAACGCGCTGGCGCTGGCCATGCAGTCTTATGAAGATCCACGATGGGTCACCTTAAAGCAGGCCAATTCTATGGGCGCGCAGGTCCCCAAGGGTGCCAAAGCAACCCCGATAAATTTTTTGAAGGAGAATGAGGGGCAGATGGTCCCGCAAACCGCATGGGTGTTTAATGCTGAACAGATGAAAAATATGCCATCGCTGGCAGAGTCGCTGGAAAAACTAGTGCACCAGAAATCAGCGGTGGCGGATCCAGCGAAGCAGGTCACTAAACCAGTAAGCCAGGTTCTTTCAAAGGGTGATGAGATCGCTTACAATGGAACTACTTACCGGGTTAATGAAGATCAAAAACGCGGCAAGCAACAAATTGAAGACCTGGGTACTGGCGAAAAAATCAAAATATCCGCTAAAGACGGGTTACATGGCTCTCTGCTGGAGGCCAAATCTAACCCTCAGCAACTGGCGCAAGATATTTCGCAATCGGAATCTGTCGGCCAGTCCGGTGCGATGGAACAGGATCAAAACACTGGTTCAAGAATCAAACGATAAACACATTAAGAACTTTACACATGAACAAGAAAATATTTACAGAAACAGAACTGCCTATGGCCCAGCTTCAGCAGGCAGGTTTGGCTCATAATGGTCAGGTAATCATTTCCAAAGAAGAAATGGATGCCATGCTCAGTGGCAGGCGAACCGGTATGAAGTTGATCTATGATCTGCAAACCGCCGAAGGCACCCGGATTCCGGCTATTGATGCTAAACTATCCCTGGGGCGCGATGAGCAGGGTAAAGCAGAACTTCGGATACATCCAATTTACCATAAGGTTGATTACCCGCTGGAACTCACTGAGCAGGAAGTGGATCAGCTGATCAGCGGCCAGTCCCAGGGCATCTATAAAGTCGTCCAGCGTCCGGGAGAAGCTGACCAGGAATTCCTGTTTGAATACGACAAAGAAACCAACGAGTTTATCTACACCCAGCCGCATCTGCTCCAGGCACCGGAGCGGGTGAATGATGAAGAGTTAACTGCTGCCCAGAAAGAACTTTACCGGAAAGGCAAAGAGGTTGAGCTTAGTGATGGCACAAAATTCCGGTATACCGGGGTGGACACCGATCCGGTGCGTTCCAACAGGTTCCTGCTGATCGCCTCGATTTTAATTGATGGCGGCCTGACTTACCTCGCTTTTCACGGTCTGAAGGCGCTTGAAGGGGGAAAGCATAAGGACGCGAAAGCTGCTTTGCAAAGTGAAGGTTATGGGCGGGCGAAGGATAGGTATGAGGAGCAGGAATTTAAGATTCGGGAAAAAAAGGTTATGAAAATCGGGAATGATAATGAAAAGGCCTATTCCAGATCCGGAGTTTCCCGGTAGTGGTTTGCTGCTGAGCCATCTGGGTGTAAGTCTCAAGGTTCAGCAGTTCTTTGCTGATAGTTTTCATTCTCCGAGTAATGATGAGCTGTGTTTTTCTTACGGTACTGTTTCAGAATGTTTCCGTTTTGGATTTCACTATGTGCCCTTGGTGGCTAAGCCCTGGATAGCCGGAAACAGCAACCCCAGTCAGATCAGTCATGTTTTTCTTTGTAATTCAGCTATGGAAGCAGTCGCGTTCCTGGCTTTAAACTACAGCAGTTTTTCCGGTATGGGAAAGCTGCTGTTTATTTCCTTTGGAGTTTGTCCGGCCCAAGATCAGGTTGATTTGGTTCGGGAGCGGTTCAGGCACAAAAGGATCGCATTGATCTACGGCGGTGACTTGTTAGGCCGGATCGCTGATGTTAAAATTGCCTGCTGGCTGAATGGTAAGGACCTTACCGTTAGCCATCAAATGCCCGGTATTCTGAAACTCCGGTTTCAGGATACCGGGTATACTTTTTATGAAGAAAAACTCACCCTGAGCGCATTTGAACGGGCATCTGGTTTTCGCTCGGATGTGCGTACTTATAAACCCAGGCACTTTATGAGTTTTCTTGAGCAGTTGTTATCTCTAATGCTTTAGGTGTCGCCTGTATTGCAAGAATTTCCACTGCTGCATTTTTCTAAAATTTGCTTTACGCCGTCCCCGGTCGTATCTCCAGATACAAATCCCGGCAAATAAAAAAGCAAGACCCATCAGCGGCAGCGGGTTTTTGCTAAACAGTGCGCCATAATAAAGCCCGCAGTAAATAAAGCAGGCAAAAACCAGCTTGATCAAAGTTCTAATCATCACAATAAAATTTAAATGAACGATGTAATCAGGCCTGCGGCACGTGGCGTCTTCGGTTTACATCTAACCCCGTTGGAGACGCTAATTTACGAAATATTCGTGTAATTCCCAAAATTACGAATGCAGTATATAGTGTATATTTTTGATAAACAAGTGTTTATTATTGAACGTCTTTATGACGCAAACTTGTAAAAAGCATTTGCGCTTTTATCCTGAATAACCAGCGCCCGAACTTTGACTTTAGGCTAACGCAGTTTATTGGGGTATTGTCTAATTTGCGTCTTTAATCAGTACGATATGGAAATTGGAATAGATAGTTTTGCCTCGGCCATGTACGGCTCAAATACATTAACCGGAGTTGTTGCAATGCAGCAGTTACTGGAACGGATCAAGCTTGCAGACCAGATTGGCCTTGATGTATTTGGTATTGGGGAGCACCATAAAAAAGAGTTTTTGGATTCAGCAACGGCTGTGATTCTGGGGGCAGCGGCGGGGCAGACTAGTCGCATCCGGCTGACCAGTGCGGTCACTGTATTGAGTGCTGCGGATCCGGTCAGGGTTTTCCAAAATTTTGCGACTCTTGATCTGATCTCCAGTGGACGCGCTGAACTGGTGGTTGGTCGCGGATCGTCTGTTGAGGCCTATCCTCTATTTGGGTTTAACCTGGATGACTACGATGCGCTGTTCAGGGAAAAACTGGATTTACTGCTGAAAGTACGCGACCAGGAATTTGTAAGCTGGTCAGGTAAGTTCCGTCCGGCGCTGCAGAACCTGCCTGT
>NZ_DATHGC010000154.1:0-3150 GCF_035317785.1 Pedobacter sp.
GAAACGCTCAGTAGCTCCGTCATCGGCAGTTCCCTGGCGTTAACAACCTCTCCTATTATAATAATAGCCGGATAACTTATCCCTGCTTTTGCAGCCGCAGCTTCCAGATCCTTTACTTTACAGATGACTTTCTTCTGCTGCGGCAATGAAGCATGCTGTATCATGGCGGCAGGCATGGCACCCAGTCCGGATTGCTGATAAATGCCGGCGATCTCTGCCAGTTTTTTCATACCCATATAGATGACCACTGTCGCTGAGCTTTTCATCGCGCATTGGAGATCATTAGAAAGTGTTCCATCTTTTTTTGTCCCGGTGATGACCCACATGCTCTCGCTGATTCCGCGATGGGTCAGTGGAATACCACTGAAGCCACTCGCCTGCATACTGCTGATACCGGGTATATAGTGTGCCGGTATACCATGCTGCTCGGCATACAGTATTTCCTCAAAACCTCTTCCAAATATAAATGGATCACCTCCTTTTAACCGTACGACTACATTGTGGTCCGCGGCGTATTCTTTAATGAGTTCATGTATGGTTTCCTGCGGTGTATAACTTCCATAGGGCTGCTTTCCGACATAGACCATTTTACAGGAAGACGGGGCAATATCCAATAATTCTTTATTGATTAAGTTGTCATACAGGATAACGTCTGCCCGCTGAAGCACTTTATATCCTTTAAGTGTGATCAAATCCGGGTCACCCGGACCTCCTCCTATAACAAATAGCCCAAAATCACCTGCATTTTTATCCATAACCTATTGTTTTTAGTATTAAATTATAAAAATCGGCAAATAAAACGATATATTTCAATTTATTTATGATAATAATCATATTAATTTGATTTTTAAATATAAAAAGTAATATATTTGAATATCAAAAGTCACATAAATACCAACAAACAACAATCAATAATAAAAACTATGTGGTTTTTTATATAAAAAAATAAAAACACATGCAATTTTCACCATTTATTGAAAATATTTAACATAAAAAATCAATTATATCAGAAAAACGCTAAATAATCCGTTATGAGTCAGAAAAAAGTAGTTGTAATTGGTAATGGAATGGTTGGTTACAAGTTTTGCGAAAAAATAACTGCCAAATCTAATGATTTTGAAATAATTGTTTTTGCTGAAGAGCCCAGAAGAGCTTATGACCGGGTTCATTTGAGCGAATACTTTAGTGGAAAAAATGCAGATGACTTATCTATGTCTACACAGGAGTGGTATTCAGAACAGGGAATCACTTTATATTTAAATGATCCGGTAAAAGAAATCAACAGGTCAGCAAAGACTGTACATTCTCATGCGGGCAAGACAGTTGCTTATGATTACCTGGTACTGGCAACGGGTTCTTCTGCCTTTGTGCCTAATATAGATGGTGTAGAAAAAGACGGTGTATTTGTATACCGTACTATAGACGACCTGGAAATGATCAAAAGTTATGCAGCAAATGTGAAGACCGGCGCAGTGATGGGCGGCGGTTTACTGGGGCTGGAAGCTGCCAAAGCGCTGATGGATCTGGGAATTGAGCAGCCTGCCGTTATAGAATTTGCTCCTCGCCTGATGCCGAGGCAAATAGACAATGCGGGAAGTCAAATGCTTCAATCCAAATTACAATCCATGGGTTTGCAAATCCTGCTGAACAAAAGTACAGCAAGCATTGAAGGCGAACATCACATCACAGGGCTTAAATTCAACGACGATACGGAACTCCCTATAGAAATGCTGGTCATCTCCGCAGGCATAAGACCAAGAGATGAACTGGCCAGATTGTGCGGACTGGAGACCAGCACCCGTGGCGGAATCATTGTAAATGAGAAAATGGAGACAACAGATCCTTCGATCTTTGCGATCGGGGAATGTGCGCTGGCAGACCAGATGATCTACGGCCTTGTTGCTCCGGGATATGAAATGGCTGAGATCGTGGCGGCAAATCTGTGCGGTGCCGCGAAACAGTTCAATGGTTTTGACATGAGCACCAAACTGAAGCTGATTGGTGTGGATGTAGCCAGTTTTGGCGACAATTTCATCACGGAACCGGATTGCCGCACGATTATTTTCGAAGACACCCATAAGGGGACTTATAAACGTATTAATATCAGTAATGACGGGCAGTACCTCTTAGGGGGTATTTTAATTGGGGATGCGGCAGCGTACAATATGCTGCTGCAAACAACCAATAACAAGATCATCCTGCCGCCAAATCCTGAAGATTTGATATTGGGCTCCAGAGGCGGCTCGGAACCTGCCGGTGCGGGTATTACTGCACTGCCTGATGATGCACTGATCTGCAGCTGTGAAGGCATTACCAAAGGGGCAATATGCGATTCAGTATCAGAAGGCGGCTGCGAAACGGTAGATGCTATAAAAAAATGTACCAAGGCCGGTACAGGTTGCGGCGGCTGCGTTCCAATGGTGAAAGACCTGATGCTGCATACCATGAAAGCAACAGGAAAATATGTTCGCAATGTAATCTGTGAACACCTGAGCTACAGCAGGCAGGAACTGTATGACCTGGTCCACATCCACAACCTTAAAAGTTATGATGAGGTACTCGATAATCTGGGTCAGGGTGATGGCTGCGAGATCTGCAAGCCGCTGGTTTCTTCGATACTTGCCAGTCTGTGGAATGAGATGATCCTGAAAAAAGGGAACGATACTGCACAGGACAGCAACGACCGCTTTCTGGCAAATATTCAAAAAGGAGGAACCTATTCTGTCGTGCCGCGGATCCCCGGAGGAGAGATTACACCTGACAAACTAATGGCAATAGGGAGTGTGGCAAAAAAATACAATCTCTACACTAAAATAACCGGCGGACAACGTATTGATATGTTTGGGGCACACCTGAGTGACCTGCCATCGATCTGGGATGAACTGATTGCCGAAGGATTTGAAAGCGGACATGCTTATGGCAAGGGTTTGCGCACTGTAAAAAGCTGCGTTGGAAGCACCTGGTGCAGATTTGGTCTTCACGACAGTGTGAGCTATGCCATCAGGATAGAAGAACGCTACAAGGGGATCCGTGCCCCGCATAAATTAAAATCTGCTGTGAGCGGTTGTATCCGCGAATGCGCAGAGGCACAAAGCAAAGATTTTGGGATTATAGCAACGGAGAAAGGCTGGAACCTGTATGTATGCGGAA
>NZ_DATHGC010000155.1:0-7847 GCF_035317785.1 Pedobacter sp.
AAAGTCTTATTTGGCGTAACGATTGGCAGCAATCGGAAAACACTGAGTTGAAAGAAAAGCTCATCCGCTATAATCTGGAAGATTGTAAGGCATTGGAATTTGTAAACGAATGGTTTCAAAATCTTATTCTTAATTCCGGACAGGAAGATGTGAGCCTTGTAGAAACAATGAAGCGCCAAAGCCCATTCAAATTCCAGTCTAATAAAGACTTCGGAGAAGATTACAATATCATCAGCAAGGCAGCTTATTTTGATTACCAGCAGAAAAAAATATATTGGCGAAACAAGAAAGCTCCACCACCGCCAATCTATTCAAGAGAGGCACAAATTCCAATTGGCCTGGGTAAAGGAATTGGTGCATGGAATCCTAAAAACGTTAACGAAATAATCATTGCAGAACCATTAAAGTACTGTCCGGGTTGCGGCTCAACGAAAGTATACCAACTCAGGAAAACAATTAAAGGTTACAAACAAACCGACATCAAATTTACTACTTTGGGTGTGAAGCAGCATGTAACCGAATATCGCTCTACGCAAGCAAAATGTGGCAAATGCAGGATGAAATATAACAATGGGATCATCAGGCGAAAACACTATGGCGATAACCTCTTTGCTTGGGTAATCAATGTTTATGTCAACTATCATATTAGCCATGAAATGATCAGTAAAATGGTAATGGATTTATTTGGGATTTTTATTGATAAGCAATACCTTATTGACAGGAAAGACAAATGGTGGATAAAATGGAAACCGGAAGTCAATTACATTTGGTATATTATTTACAACAGCCCGGTAATCCACATTGATGAAACAACAGTAAAATTATTTAAGGATAGGGGTTATGTATGGGTATTTGCAACCCCTCATACTGTATTTTATCACTTTACTTATAACCGTGAATCCGACTTTCTCAAAGAATGGCTTAAAGGGTATAAGGGTGTTATCGTCACTGATTTTTATGCAGGCTATGAAGCATTGAAAATAAAAAGACAAAAATGCCTGATACACCTGATTCGCGACCTTAACGATGATTTGCATAAGAACCCTTTTGACGAGGAGTACAAATCCCTGATGGAAAATTTCAGTAAATTATTGGTAGGAATTATCGCAACGGTAGACAAATATGGCTTAAAGACGAAACATTTTCAAAAGCACATAAAAGAAACAGAAACATTCTATAAGAAGTATCTTTTGTTGGAGCACAACAGTGAGCTTTCCATAAAATACGCAAAACGTCTTAAAAAGCATTGGGAAGAACTATGGTTGTTTCTTCGCTATGATGATGTACCCTGGAATAATAACAATGCTGAAGCAGCCGTAAAAGCTTTTGCCATGTACAGGCGTGGTGTAAACGGGCAAATCAGAGAAAGAGGACTGCGGCCGTTTTTGGAAATGCTGAGCCTGGCACAAACCTGCCGCTACAGGAATATATCTTATCTTGATTTTTTAACTAATAAAGTTGGAATTTGGGAAAATGTTCCCGTTGAATTATTACCCAAATATTTACCTTTTCCACAAGCCAGACTATTTACACATCGCTTAGGGTTTTATCGCAAACGTGAATGGACTGAGTGGATACATTCAGGCAAGCGTCCGGCATACATCCCGTCATTTCCTGATACCACATATAAGAATAAAGGTTGGATCAACTGCTGATTTAAAGGTTAAGGCCATTACAAATAATGACCTGTGGAATGTCCGCTTTCGCGGAAAAATTACGGTTTGATTACATGTCCTGTGACTGTTCCAAAAACACTTTTTCGGAAGCAGTATTCCAATTGTTTCATAGTTGTTGGAATTTCTCCCGGGAAATAAGGGAAATACTGTGGGGAATTTTATAGGTTGTTTTCCGTTCGTTTGGTAAAAAGTTGCAGTTAATTCTTGAAGATGTTTTCAAAAAAAGCGTTATTTACGGGCTTTTCCTGAAATGCGACAACATTTTTATCAGAATTGGCGCGTTGAATGTCCTTTTCATCAATTGTAGACGAAATGATATAACAGCGGCAATGTTTTTTTAAACCGTCGGGTAGCGAATCAAACGCCTCCATAAACTCAAACCCTGACATTTGGGGCATATAGATGTCTACAAATATAACTTCGGGGATCATACCCGGATTGTTTTTGTTTTCAGTAAGATATTGAAATGCTCCTTTGCCGCTGGAAAATTCGAGTACCTGCGCGGCAAAATTATTTTTCCGGACCATGCGTGCGGTAATATAGAGATCGATGTTATTATCGTCGATAACCATTACTGTTCTGTATTTAGGTGACATTTCATTCATGGCTTGCTGTTTTTTAATTTGATGGTGAAGGTGGTGCGTGAATCCGATCCTGATTCAAGCATAATTGTACCGCCGAGTTTTTCAATGATGCATTTAACAATATACAAGCCGAGACCTGAACCCGGGACATCGCTGGAAAGGCGGTAAAACATATCGAATATCTTACTGTGGTATTCCTTTGCGATACCGATACCGTTATCGGATATACCGAGTTCCATGCTTTCCATATCTATCTTTCCGGTTATTTTTATATAGGCGTCACGCTTGTCTTTTGCATTAAACTTGATGGCGTTTGAGATGAGATTTTCAAGTAGGGTTGTAATGCTTTGCCTATCGGAGAAAAAAGCTTCGGTCTCCTTAATGTCAATTTCAAAACGTATCCCGTCGCAATCCTTCATGCTGCAAAGTTCCGAAATGACTGATTCTACGGTTTTTTGCAGGTCAATTTTCTCAACCTGTAAATCCATACGGTTGTTCCGGGAATAGTTCAGGATGTTTTTAATAAATTCATCAAGGCGGTTTATCCTTGCCCGTATCATCTGAACATGCTCCAAAGTATCGGCTTCCTGCGATTCCTCTTCAATAAATGAAATAAGCCCGAGGATGGCTGTCAGCGGGGCGCGTAAATCATGCGAAACACTATATACAAACCTGTCGAGCTCAAAATTTGTCTTTAAAAGTTCCTTATTTTGCTTTTCGAGAACCAATTCTGCCTTTTTCCTTTCCGTAATATTATGTGCATAACAGGCAGTACCTATAACTTCATTATTTTTCATGATCGGGAAAAGTGAAATTTCATTCCAGCTATCGATTGGAGCATCCATATATTCCGTTTCTGTAAAAACTTCGCCCAAAAGTGCGCGTTCGTAAAAATTCTTAAAGCGGTTGCGCTCTTCATCGGAAAAAGTGGCGGACAGTGTATTTTCTCCTTTTGCTAATATTTCTCCTGTCATAAAGCGCATCATTTCGTCGAATGACTTATTGGAGGTAATCAAATTAAAATCAGTATCGATACTCCACATCAGGTCAGTGGTATTATTAATTAATGCATTAAGGTTGTTCCTGTCAAATTCCCTTTGTAACATGGTGACTTTCTTTTCAGAGACATCGTTGAAACTTGATACCAGTGCTTCAATGCCTACTTCATGCAGCATATTTGTCATCGTTCCTTCACACCAGATCCAAGTGCCATTTTTATGTAAAAGCCTTGACTGCTGGCGGATAGATTTACCTGGTGTTTGTATTAAATTTTCCCTGATTTTTATAAATGCCGGAATGTCTTCGGGATGAAAAATGGTCATAAATGGCAATTTGATAAACTCTTGTTGCGTGTATCCGAGGATTTTCTTTATTGAAGGGCTGGCATAAAATATTTTGCCGTCTTTTTTGGAAAGTGTTTTTATATCGAGGCTTTTCTCAATAAGTACCCGGAATCTTTTTTCACTTTTAATTAGTAATTCTTCGGTACGCTCTTGTTTACCGGCTTTTTCCAGCATGTCCAGGGCATATGAAATATCTCCTGCCATTTCCATCATCAACGCAATTTCTTCTTTGTCGGAAAAATTTATTTTAGAGGAGTAAAGGTTGAATGTTCCTATGATTTCACCCGACTTCCTGATAGGCAATATAAGGCATGACTTCAGGCAATGGAGTGCCGCAAATGGTCTCCAGGCAATCAATTCATCATCGTTTTCCATATCATTGCAGATATAGTAGGTATTGTTTTGCAGCACATATTCCTGCGGACCTTTTGACAAATAGGAAGCGACCTTTAATTGATCTAACTCCTGGTTTGCCATCCCGTATTGGTCGATAAGGTTGATTTTCTTCTGCTTCAGATTAAAAAGGCCAATCCACGCTATTTCAAATTTTCCGAGTTCAACGGCAATACGACAGGAATTACTGAAAAGGGCCTTCTCATCCTTCACCCGTACAATGTTTTGGTTGACCTGGCTTATGAAAGCGTAAAGCCGGGTCGCTTTTTCTGCTTTTTCCTCGGCTACCTTATGCATAGTAATATCCAACGACATGATACAAATACCCTCTTCTACAGCAACAACACTTACATCAAACCAACGCTCCTTGCGATCGGGATATACAAATTCGATTTCAAGCCGTTCGGAATTCCTGTTTACCATACAATCTTGTAATACTTTGAATACTTCAGTCGTTTCGATCCCCGGATACCTATCCATCATGCTTTGGGCACGAAATTCTTCCTTATTGGTATTGTAATACTCAGTAACTGCCGTATTCGCATACAGGTAACGCCAATTAAAATCAATAACCTGAATGCCTTCCAGCAACGAGTCGAGTGTATGGCGTATCTGCCGTTTGCTCATATTATTGGTATACTGTTCCATAATTATTTTTTTATTTCATTTACAGAACCTCATGTAAATTATAGTTCCGGAATCAGGGAAAGGTTGCGCAGAAAGCAGGTAACTCTGCATAAATAACATTCGGATTTACTGATTTTCGAATGCCAACCGACTGATTTTAAATAGTACTTATACCTTTAACAATATTAGATGAATTAATTGAGAAATTCACAAAATGCGACCTTTATTTTGTAGTTCGTCGATAATTTTTGCAATATGTCATTTTATGTGACAATTTTGTCGATTGGTGACATTTTGGAGCAGATATTTGGCTATAAAAAAACCCGATATTTCTATCGGGTCTTACTATTAATTTAATTTTTAATTCTGGAGCGGTTTACCACAATACTTTTCTGGTGGCATTGCTTCCGTCGGCTAAAGTAATCCGTATCAAAAGCAGCCCGTTAGACCATCCGGCACTAAAATTTGTTTTCAGGCTGTTAATGGTTTTATCGGCTGCCAGAAGTTTTCCGGAACTGTCAAAAACTTTCACCGACACTATCGGGACAATCGCGCTACTGATCACTAAGCTGCCATTGTTTTTATAAGCGACGATCTGATTGTTAAGCATCGAAACTGAATTTGTAGCCAGCGAATTGGCATAAATAATCTCAAAACGAGTGTCAAAAATCCCTCCCGCCGAATCAAACGAATACGCTCCGGCTTTTAAATCCGCAACAGTTCCGCTCAGGTTGTCTTTTATGAAAATCACCTGCTCACCAGTGAACAATCCATCAACATGATCCAGTGCAATGGTATACGTACCGGCTGAAGTGGCTTTAAATCCCAGAGGAACAATATCATTAACATCAAACGGCAGGGCACGTCCCTGAATGACTAATTTTTCAGCATTGATCAAACTATACAATTCAATCTCGCCATCATTCATATAATTGCCGTCGAGCGCATCGAGACCTTGCGTGGCGTTGGAGACATAACCAAGCTCCGTTTGGGAAAAAGCACCAGTAGCACTGGTAGCATTCAACCAGATCCTGTGGGATTCCTCCGCTTCGCCGGTTCTGAAAAACTGATCGGCATTGTCGGAACTCCGTTGTGTATTGGTAAACAAAACAGAAACAGCTCCGGCTTTCGCTTCAACAAAAAAGCCCTGACCCGTCCTGATGATGCCGTTGGGATCGAAGACCTGGGCTTCGCCATTGCTGACGAATGTTCCGCCGAGCCAGGAACAATAGGACGGGCTGGCGGCATTATTGGTTTTTCTCCAGAAATACAGCGTCCCGGTGATGCTATTGCTGTTATCCGATACAAAATTAGCCATGCTGACAGGCGATGGATACGGATTCCCTACCAGATTAAAGCGATGGGTGGCATCACCGACAGCAAGCGCATAAGAGTAATTTCCATTATGGGGAACTCCCGAAAAAGAACCGTTCCAAACGGTCGGGGTTACAGGATGATTATTGGGCACCCGAATCAGGTAACCTTTGGCGGTTTCAAAGTCGGTCGAAGGGAGCACTGTGGCGTATAAGTTTGTGCTGGAAACGTAATCATAAAAACGATTGGCTAATGTTAAAGGTGAAAAAGCCTGCAATTGCTGTCCGGTAACCGGCGATGACCACAGCGTGTAATCCTGACGCAGCAATGGAGAACTCGAGCGTCGCACTATAATATTCCCCGAATTTGCAGCATTGGATGACTGGATTAAATTGGCATTATTCTCTAAAGTAAAACTGCCCGAACTTACTGTCAGCGCGCCATATAAAGTGAGGTCGATTCCTGACGGAAAAACAACCGCCGCATTGTTATTTACGGTTAAAGAACAGCAGGAAACCGAAGCCGTTGCGGTATAGTTGGAGGCGATAATAACTGCTGTAGTACTTGTTGGCGCACCATTCGACCAGATTCCGCTCCATGTCGTTGTATTTCCGAGACTTATTGTGCCAGTGTCGCTTGCACTGATGCCATTACCGTCTTTTATGGTTACGGTATAGCTGGTTGTCGCCGTAATATTTGTGGCAATTGGGTTGGCTATGAAAGCACTACTCAAAAAATCTGTCGGTGTCCAATTGTAAAGTGGAGTGCCGTCTGCCGTAACAGATGTGTTCAACGAAACATCCGAACCGCTACAAACCGTTGCTGCTCCGAGCAGGCTTACGGTCGGATTGGCTCCTGAAATCCCGGTAAGCGTCGTCGTTTGATTTGTCAATGCCAAGCCGGTTATTGCAAGCGTATTGCCGGATATAGCAGTGTATTTTATCCACGGATTATTAGACTGGCTAAAATTCCCTGTTAATTCGGCAGCAGCAATACCGGTTTCTGTGCCGGCAATATCCGCTGTAGTATAACCAGCGGCTATGGTTGCCGTATGCGGATTTGTTCCGGATTGTCTTATGCTCCAGTAACGGTTTAAATACTGTGTGCTGCTGGCATTATCCGGATGTTTGATGTTGGTCACATTCACGCCTATAAAATCGCCAAGCAGATTTTCACCAGTAAGGGTTAATGTTAATGGAGAATATTCTGCAGTGCCGTTGTTGTCCCCGACAGGAAAAGTATAAGGAATACCAGAGGCCACTACCTTTCTCAATTCTCCAGTTCCATCAGCGATGATCATTTTGGCAGCATTGGGAGCAACAATTGTAATTGTTCCATCTGTACTAACAGTTAAGTTGTTTGAGGCGATATTTAATGTCCCTGATGTGATGTTCAATATCCCGCCAATGGTCATATCCTGGCCCAGTGTTACACCACCGGTACGGTTAATCGTAAGGTTGCTCAGCGCTGTAGGGCCGCTGAAAAGATCACCCGCCAGAGTAATAGCCCCGGCGCCACCGATAGTCAATGAAGAAAGCGTGCCCACTTCTATGAATCCTGTCGTTTTCGTTATCGTTCCCAAAATCCGCAATTTCGCAACATCAATCTTTAAGCTTCCATTGGTTAGTGTAAGGACATTGTTGACATTTATCGTACCGTACAGGTCAATCCCGTTACTGTTATTAATGGTAAGACCGTCAAAAACAGTCGTTGATGACCCCGATATCGATTGTGGTACTGTTCCGCTAAGTGTAACATCATGCGCGGCTGCGGCATTGAAAGTTCCGTCATTTTCAAAATCGCCATTAATGACATGGTTGAAGTTGCCGCTGCTGAAAGTAGTGCCAGCGCCAATGATTAAATTTCCGGAAACGGTCAATGCCGCCGCCGCCGCCGCCGTTACGGTATCT
>NZ_DATHGC010000156.1:0-2535 GCF_035317785.1 Pedobacter sp.
GCTCGGGCAGGGCTACCTGGTGATGATCGTCGTAATTATTGGTTCGCTGGCCGGGACTTATGTGTATGGTTTATGCAGGGACCGATTGCCACACTAAATTCTTCCTCCGTTAAGTGAGTGTAAAAAAGATAAATACAGGATTTTTGTGGGTTTGATTAGTGTATTTTAGCCTCTAAAATCAATTTCATCAGATGAATACACTAGCCATATTTAGAAAAATTGCCGTTGCCGAAGGCTTCTCTTATGTTTTATTGGTTTTTATAGCCATGCCATTAAAGTATTGGGCCGATATGCCACTGGCAGTTAAATATACTGGCTGGGCACATGGTCTGTTGTTTGTGTTGTATATTATGCTGATGATTATGGCCTGGACAGAATACAAATGGAACTTTAAGAAGGCTGTGGTGATCGCAGGGGCGTCTTTGATTCCCTTTGCCCCGTTTTGGGTAGACAAAAAGCTAAAGGAAGATAATTCAAATAAATCTTGGTAATTATGGATGCAATTGATACATTTGCATCCCGCTGAATAAGCAAATGCCCAGCTGGCGGAATTGGTAGACGCGCTGGTCTCAAACACCTGTGGGAAACCGTGCCGGTTCGACTCCGGCGCTGGGTACCAAGCCGGAGTTTGATCTAATCTTAGATCGAACTCCGGCTTTTTTTTCCTAACCCTTTATTAATGTGGTTGATAAGTAAGGCTGCGAGGTTGACATTACCGGTTCGACAATTATTTTCTAAAATCACCCCACTTTTCGGGAAATGTCGACCGATGATATTCTTTTTTCCTCAATATAGCCGTCAGAATACAAATCCATCATTAAGTCCTAAAGTCTATTCGTATCGAAGGTAATTTCATCTTCACGTCAATGCACAGTTAATCACCACGCCCTTATTGTATTTACGCCTATATTCAGATGGCAAAATTCCTGTACTCTTTCTAAATACTTCGCGAAACGTTTTAGCATCTGAATAGCCTAAATCATACATTACTTCAGCAATTGTTTTACTGGTGATTTCAAATGCCTTTTTTGCAGCTTCAATTTTTACCCGTTGGCAATACTCAGCAGGTGTATTTCCTGTTGCTTTGATAAACCTTCTATCAAAGTTTCGCCTCCCCACAGAGAACATGGAAGACAAATGCTTAGCAGATATTTTTTCGTTCAGTTTACATTCAATATAGGCTTGTGCTTTTTTCACAATTTCATCGAGGTGGGACTTCTGCCCGGTAAATATGGTAAATGGTGATTGGCTTTGTCTGTCTATTTCAACTTGAAATATTTTAGAACAATAAATGGCTGTTGATCGGTCATAATACTTCTCTATAAGATAGATGATAAGATTAAGGAAAGAGTAACCGCCTCCATTCGTATAAATCCCATTTTCATCCGTGATTAATTTATCAGCTTGTAAAACCACTTTAGGGAACATGGTCCTGAAATCATCAACGGCATCCCAATGCGTAGAGCAATTTTTTCCATCCAGCAAACCTGTTGAAGCCAGCATAAATGCACCGGTGCACATACTGGAAATTTCAGCACCGTTTTTGTATTGTTTTACAATCCAGTCAGTCAGTAACTTGTTTCTTTTTATGGCCTTCTGATGAATTACTGATGGAATAATGATAAGTTGGGTTTGGGTGATGGTTGAAATGTTTACCTGTGGCCTCAATGTTAGCAAGCCGTTGTTGAATTCCGCCTTCTTTAAAACCCCTGCCAGTTCGATTTTAAACAATTCTTCCCTGCCCTGTTCTTTCCAGTAATGATTTGCACTAGTAAATATGTCGTAAGCCCCCAGTATACAGGATACACTGGTCAAGGTAGTCTGTCCATCAGGAACGATGATAGTAAGATGCTTCATTAAAATGCGTTTTTATCAAAAAAAAGTTTTTTGTCCAAATTACCTCGCTATAAAGTCCACTATGCCACCTTTATCAGATAACATCAGGCAGTACATTTGTTGAACAAACATTATACCTAATAATAAACCAGTGAAAAAAATGACAGAAAACACGTCCAGGAAAATGATCTCTGCAATGCAGGTCTCGTTGGATGGCTTCATCGAAGACCTCGACGGCAAATCGGACTGGGTTGATTCGTGGGCGGATGCGCTCCAGTTGATCGATGAAGTTGACACGTTTCTGTTAGGTGGGCACATGTATCCGGAATATGGCGAGTACTGGGAATCGATCCATGCGGATCCTCAGCGCATTCCGTTGCTGCCGGAGGTCCCGTCGCAGCAAGGGAGGCTCCCATCGAGCAGTGAGATTGAGTACGCGCGGTTCGCAGCGCAGACACCTCACGCTGTTCTATCGACTACACTCGAGAGCGTCTCGTGGCCCCCCAAGGCACAAATCGTCCGGAACCTCACCGAGCTTCGGTCTCTGAAGGACACGCCAGGAAAGAACATCTACGTCGTCGGCGGAGCAGGCCTCATAGCCAGCCTCATGGATGCGGACCTAATCGACGAGCTATGGCTGATCGTCCACCCGGTCATCCTCGGGAGCGGCAAGCCATAGCTCGTCGATTAGGTCCGCAT
>NZ_DATHGC010000157.1:0-4000 GCF_035317785.1 Pedobacter sp.
CGAGTTCCTTTTGTACAAGAACAGCACTAAGAAAGTTGTCGATGCGGGCAAGCTTGAAGTCTACGCAAAAACCAACACAGAAGGCGTAAACGCAGAGGAAGGACTGCTTGGCATTGCAGCAGACCCTAATTTTGCGAAGAACCAATATATCTACGCTTTTTACAGTCCGATAGACAAATCTGTAAACCGCTTATCCCGTTTTAAACTGGTCAATGACAAGATCACCACAGCTACTGAAAAAGTGATCCTTGAATTTTATTCCCAGAGAGAAATCTGCTGCCACACTGGCGGCTCTATAGCTTTCGGACCGGGCGGACTGCTTTATGTATCCGCAGGTGACAACTCCACTCCATTTGATGCGCCTAAACAACAATATGTAAACAAAGGTTATGCCCCATTGGACAACCGTGATGGCCTGCACCAGTACGATGCAAGGAGATCTGCAGGTAACACCAATGACCTCAGAGGAAAAATCCTGAGGATCAAAGTAAACGAAGACGGAACCTACAGCATCCCTGAGGGCAACTTATTTCCTAAAGGAACAGCTAAAACCAAACCGGAGATCTTTGTCATGGGCAACAGAAACCCATACCGAATATCGGTGGATCAGAAAACAGGCTTCCTGTACTGGGGAGAAGTTGGGCCGGATGCAAGCAACGACGACCCTGCAAGAGGGCCTCGTGGTTACGATGAAGTAAACCAGGCCCAAAAAGCGGGTTATTTCGGGTGGCCGCTGTTTGTTGGTAATAACTATCCTTACCACGCCTACGATTATACTACCGGCACCAGCGGAGAAGCATTTAACGCTGCCGCCCCAATCAACAACTCGCCTAACAATACCGGATTAACTACCCTTCCTCCCGCTCAGCCGGCATTCATATGGTATCCTTATGGTGCCTCTACCGAATTTCCTGAGGTAGGAACAGGTGGCCGTACCGCTATGGCAGGCCCCGTATACTATACCAAACCGGGCGCTTCGCCCTACCCGGCTTATTACAACGGAAAACTACTTATTTACGAGTGGATCCGCGGGTGGGTTAAAGCTGTGACTATGGGCCCAAATGGCGAATACAAAAGCATGGAGCCTTTTATGGGCAATGTATCCCTGGCAGCTCCTATTGATATGGAACAAGGCCCAGACGGTAAACTATACATCCTTGAATACGGTAAAGGCTGGTTCTCCAAAAATCCTGATGCCGGAATTGTGAGGATAGATTACCTGGAAGGCAACAGACCACCGATCGTTAAGAACCTGAACATCGAAAACGCCAGCGGACTTCTGCCTTATAAAATGACCGCTAAAGTAGAAGCCTCAGATCCTGATGGTGATGCATTAACTTACATCTGGAGCCTTGGCAACGGCCTTAAGAAAACAACTACTACACCTGAATTGCAGCATACATTTGCCAAAGCAGGCAATTATGCGATCAGCGTGCAGGTTATAGATAAAAACAAAGCTTCATCAAAAAGCCAGACTGTTTCCGTATCTGCCGGTAATGCCCAGCCAAAAGTTGACATTATGATCAGCGGAAACAAATCTTTCTATTTCCCCGGCAAACCCGTCAGCTACCAGGTTCAGGTTTCTGACAAAGGAGCTGTCGTCAATAAAAACAGAATTTACATCTCCAATAGTTATATTGAGGGAACAGACCTTGCGGGTGCAAAACTAGGTCATCAGGAAGCCGCACAAACGCTTGCAGGCAAAGCCATCATGCTAAAAAGCGACTGTATTGCCTGTCACAAGATCGATCAGAAATCAATAGGTCCAATGTTCAAACAGGTGTCTGCCAAATACCAGACAAAGGCTAATGCATCTGAATATCTTGCCGGCAAGGTCATCAAAGGAAGTACCGGTGTTTGGGGAGAAGTTGCCATGCCATCGCATCCAACTATGAAGGAATCTGATGTAAGACAGATCACCGACTGGATCATGAGCTTGGGTGCAAAAGCATCAACTGCTCCATCGCTTCCAACGGTTGGTAAAATTGTACCTCCAGCAGATCTTAACAAAAACCAATCGGTACTTTCTTTGAAAGCCACTTATTCCGATCTGGGTACAACCAGTCTGAAATCACTGACGGCAAACGATGCGATTAATTTGAGGAACAGTGAGATCAATGCAAAAGATATTAAAGACATTTCAGAGTTCGCCCGTAAAGATTCCAAAGGCGACATTTCTCTGATCTTTCCTCAAAAAGCAGGCTGGATCAAGCTGAGCCAGATAGATCTTACCGATATCGCTGCATTGCAACTAGGCCTGAACAATGCGAATACAAGTTATGCGATAGAGATCAGACTGGACAGCCAGGATGGCAAGGTACTGGCTTCTACGACTACCAGCAATCTGAATATTCCGATTGCGGCCGTTACTGATGGTAAGTTTCATGACGTTTATATCCTTGCGAAAAACACCAGTGACAATGTAAAAGACAGACCTTCACTGAAAACGATCACTGTAAGCGCTAAGTAAAGTCTTAGTTAACACACACCTCATTGCGAGGCACGAAGCAATCCCATTTTAAAGGGGAGATTGCTTCGTGCCTTTGCTACTTCTTTGCGACTTTACCCCCCAAATTCACCACTGCGCCTATGGTAAAGATCGAACTGCCAGCATTCATATACTTCCTGCTGTTGAGTCCAAAATTACCACTGGTCGTATATTGCAATTGAAACTGATCGCTCAGTTTCATCCGGGTAAAGAATATCGGTTCCAAAAACACGTTGCCCTCACGCATCTGGCCCACACCATTGATCATAAAAGTCTTCATTTCCACCGAGCTGATCCGCAGTGCCGTACCATAACTGATTGGAAAATCCTTGCCAAACAACTTCAGGTTATTTGACTTTTTAGAACTATAGTTGACCTGTAAGAAGGTCTTGTTAAAGGTCGCTTCCTCCAGATCGGTCCCTGTCAGCACATCATTATCGTCGTAGCGTCTGTAAGTCCGGTCCGTGCTGCCACCTCCATAACCTACATATACTTCCAGGATGCGGTTATCATCAGGTCCAAAAGTATTGAAATAACCTCCCCCCACTTCCACCAGCTTGTTCTTGTAGTCCTTCCGCTCCCATTCCCGGTTCATCATAGAACCACTAAACAAGACACCAAAATGATTGGATACCGCATAAGCACCGTTCAGACTGGCATTGCCGCGCAATGAGATGTGTGCACCCCCGCTAAACTCCCCTTGCTGGCTCAACATTGGGGTATTAGGCACATTGGGCATATACATGGAAGAACAGGAACTTAGTAAAACAGCAGAAAAAATAAGGAGAAACGGTCTGTTTATTATCATAAAAGAGGTGTTTAACAAATCTTGTCTGAGGCCAAACAAATTTAACGCCAAGTTATGCAGAACACCGGCCCTTCTTCAAAAACAACTTGACCGTCAATAAGAAAATCAATTTTATCTGATAGATTAAGCCGGAAACAACCATCAAAACCATGGTCAAATCGAAAAAATCAAAACAATTGTGCCTTTTTAAGGGTTGTTATTAGAATAATATGTCAACGAAAAACAAAACGATAATCATTTCAAATCGCCTCCCTGTAAAGATTACAGAACAGAACGGAGAGTACATTTTAAGGCCAAGTGAAGGCGGGCTCGCCACAGGTTTAGGCTCAGTGTATAAAGATGGCAACAACATCTGGATAGGCTGGCCCGGAATAGAAGTACCCCCCGAGCGGCAAAAAGAAGTCACCAAAAAACTAGCCGCCCTCAACCTCATCCCGGTATTTTTGACCAACGAAGAGATCAACCTGTATTATGAAGGTTTCTCCAATGAGGTGCTCTGGCCCGTATTCCATTACCTGGTCACTTATGCAAACTTCGACCAGATCTATTGGGATTTCTACCAGCAGGTCAATGACAAGTTCAGGGAGGTGGTCATTCAGAACATCAAGGACGGCGACACCATTTGGGTGCAGGACTACCAGCTGCTGCTGCTTCCCTGCCTCATCCGGTCAGAAAGACCGGGAGTTACCATTGGCTTCTTTCAG
>NZ_DATHGC010000158.1:0-13322 GCF_035317785.1 Pedobacter sp.
TGCACATGCAGCAGACCAGCATTTTGAAACCGCCGAATTTGAAATAAACGTTCCGGTAATACTTGCGCTTATCGGGGTTTGGTATATCAACTTCTTTGATGCCGAAACGCAGGCCATTTTGCCTTATGACCAGTATATGCACCGCTTTGCTGCTTATTTTCAGCAGGGGGATATGGAAAGTAACGGCAAGCATGTGGACCGCAACGGAAAAGATGTGACTTATGAAACAGGACCGATCATCTGGGGTGAGCCGGGTACAAATGGCCAGCATGCCTTTTATCAGCTGATTCACCAGGGGACGCGTTTGATCCCTTGTGATTTCATAGCCCCCGCACAAAGTCTGAACCCGATAGGCGATCATCACCCTATTTTGCTGTCAAATTTCTTTGCCCAAACGGAAGCACTGATGAATGGCAAAACCAAAGAACAGGTCGTGGCTGAACTTCAAAAGGATGGCAAGTCTGAAGCAGAGGTTGCGGAGCTGGCTCCATTTAAAGTTTTTGAAGGCAACAGACCTACGAATTCCATTTTACTGAAAAAGGTAACGCCTTTTAGTTTAGGAAGCCTGATCGCGTTTTATGAGCATAAGATTTTCGTACAGGGCATCATCTGGAACATTTTCAGTTTTGACCAGTGGGGAGTAGAATTGGGCAAGCAACTCGCAAAAAGCATATTGCCTGAACTTGGAGATGATAAAAATGTTTCTTCTCATGACGGCTCTACCAATGGCCTGATCAATCAGTACAAAGCCTGGAGATAGCATTTGTTTTCAAAATGTAATATAGCCCCGGCAAATTAAACCTTGCCGGGGCTAATTTGTTCTAATACAATAAACTACCAATATAATTTTGTATATTCATTTATGAACCATCATGGGCTAACATTCACAAACAGCAATGTATATAGCCCATGATAGCTTCATAGCAATTAAAAATAAATATATACTAATGAAAATCCATGTAAATATGAACAATCTTAAAAGCTTTTTAATTGCCGCTGCACTATTTACAGCGGTACAGGCATCAGCCCAGACTGATAAAGAAACCACTATCAAGTTAGTGGAGGCCAAAAATTTAGTGTTCAACGCGACTACTGCTTATCCATTAGCGAGCGCTGACATCAATGCGATTTTGAGTAAAATGCCGGGAGGACAATCGGGTTCGGCGATCCAGCTGAGCGGTTCACGGTACCAGCTGAAGATAGATAAGGACAGCATTGACTCTGATCTGCCATATTATGGAAGAGCTTACACTGCTACAAGAGATCCAAATGACTCAGGCATCAAGTTTAAATCAAAAGATTTCGCTTATACAACTGAGAAAAAGAAAAAAGGAAATTACCTCATTACCATTAAACCGAAAGACGCCAAAGATGTACAGAGCATGACGCTTAATGTAACATTGAACGGCTACGCTACATTGAGTGTAAATAGTACTAACAGGCAGCCGATTACCTTTTACGGGTACATCGCTGAGTCTCCCAAGAAAGACGAACTGAGTAAATAGTTTTTAAACGAAAAGGCCGGATCAAAAGATCCGGCCTTTTTTATTTCCCGTCGAATGCCTTATTTCTTTGGCACCAGTGCAATCTCAAACAGCTTAGGCCATTTTTTACCGGTTACAAACAGACGCTTTCCTGTCTGATCATAAGCTATTCCGTTCAAAACATTATTGGATATGGAAATCTCGTCTTTAAAATATCCCTCAGGAAGCAGTCCGGAAAGATCGATTTTCTTTTCAACTATACCTGATTTAGTATCTATGACCACAATATAGTTATAGGTATAGATGTTTGCATACAGCTTATCGCCGATCATCTCAAGCTCATTGATAGAATCTACTGCTCCTTTATTGTCAAATACGTCTATGACCTTTTCATCTTTATAAGTGTCTTTATTCATAAAATAAAGACGGTTGGTGCCGTCAGACATGATCAGCTGCTGTCCGTTGAAACACAGGCCCCAGCCTTCCCTGGCGGTTTGATAAGAGAAAGTCCCCAGTTGTTTAAATGTCTTCGCATCATATATGAAGCCGGAATTTTGTTTATAGGTCAGCATCACTACTTTGTCCCCAACCAGAGCAGCCCCCTCACCAAAGATCTTTTTATCCAGGTCTATTCTTTGCAGGGCCTTGCCGGATGCAATGTCTACCCACCTTAAAGTTGAAGTACCTTCCTGCCCGGTGCTTTCCAGAAATTTGCCGTTATGGTATTCTAAGCCTTGTGTATAGGAAGTGGTATCGTGAGGAAAGGTCTTTACGATTTTATAGGTATATTCCTCTGGTTCTACTCCCGAATTCAGCAATACACTTATGGTAGAGGTATCTTTCACCCCATCCCGGTCCACAATCGCTGTAATGATCTTATAGCCGACAGAGAGCCCTGAAGTTTTCAGAACAACCGGTTTGGCGTCACTGCTGCTGCCGGCAGGTTTGCCATCCAGTAAATAAGTTGCGGAAGTCAGTTTTTCCCCTTCAGGAAGGTCAAGCTGGACCTTGATCTCTTCGCCCAGTCCGAAAGTCTGTCCCTGCTCCGGAAGCTTAAAATCGATGCCCGAGACGACAGGCTTATCCTTGCAGGAAAGCATGAACAGCATGCCGGACAACAGGCCCAGCACCGGTATTATTTTAAAGAATGTGTTGGTATTTTTAACTTGGCCAGAATGCATCTTCTATATGATTAATTTTATAAAGGTCTTTATTTTCAAAAACAATTGCAATAACGTCAAACCTGATCTCGCCCTGGTGATTGGTCTGCTCTATATAAGCGGAAGAAGCATATTCAAGCTGCTGTTCCTTCTTCCTGCTGACAAAATCCTCAGGCATCCCATAATCAACAGAGGAACGGGTCTTCACCTCAACAAAGATGATGATCCCCTGCTGGTTAGCAATAACGTCAACTTCAGCCCTTCCGTATTTCCAGTTCATCTTTAAAATGCGGTAACCCAGGTTTTCCAGGTAATCCCTGGCTATTTCTTCGCCGCGCCTGCCCAGATCGTTGTGACTTGCCATCTATTTTAATATAACTGAACCCAGAAATTTGGAGATCTCTTTTTCTACACCTTTGATGAATGAATAACGCTGCATCAGGATTTCCTGGTTGGTGCTGTCCTCTTCTGTTTTGATCTCCTGCAGCAGGCTGAGCAGCATCCGGTCCACTTTACGCTTTTTCAGATGAAATATGCCGCCAAGGACGGTTGCCTTCAGGTTGACCGTCTCGTCCCTGACATAGATCTGGTGCTTATTGTACCAGTTATCACTAAGTGTATAGGGTGAAGTGGAAAGCGTTATGGCCAGGTCCTGGATCTCCCTGTCCTCACTCTTTATAAATTGATTGGCCACGGGCAAATGTCCGTTTTCGATCTCGTCTCTGTAAATATCTATGATCCGTTTGCACAGCGCATCTTCAAAGGTCACATCAGACAGGTTCTGCATGATGAATGAGCCGATGTACATGTTATCGATCTTGTCCCAGTTTACCAGCTCATGCCCGAAAGCCAGCAGCAGGCGGACAATCTCCCTTTCCTGGATCTGGTCATTGTCCGGCGCAGCCTCAGGAGCGGGTGCTGCCCCTGGATCCGGATTTTCAAACAGGTTATCCGGCGGGCCGTCCTGATAAGGATTTTGAAATTGCTGGCTATTGTTATGATTACTGCTGTTTTTCTTAAACTTAGCTGCCCTGATCTTATTGAGCTCAGATAAAAGCGTTCTTTCTTCTATCTGCAGCAAGCCGCTGCATTCCCGGATGAAAACTGATGCTTTAATATCATCAGGTATTTTGGCAATGCTTTCGACAATATCCCTGATGATGCCAGCTCTTTTGATCGGATCTGTACCTGCCTCCTTAAGCAGAATGCTGGCCTTATATAGTATAAAATCCTTACGGGTGTTTTCAATGTACTTCTTAAACTCTCCCGAGCCTACATGATGCATATAGGAATCCGGATCATGCCCGTCTGGAAAAAGCACCACTTTTACGTTGAGACCTTCCTCAAGGATCATGTCCAGTCCGCGCAGGGAGGCTTTAATCCCCGCAGCATCCCCATCATAAAGTATGGTTACATTTTGGGTAAACCTGCCAATCAGACGGATCTGTTCAGTAGTCAGTGATGTTCCTGAGGAGGCCACTACATTTTCTATTCCGGCCTGATGTACTGAAAGTACATCCGCATAACCCTCTACCAGGTAGCAATTGTCTGCGTCCCTGATGGCCTTCTTGGCATGGAAAAGACCATAAAGAACGTTAGATTTATGATAGATCTCGCTTTCCGGAGAATTTACGTATTTGGGAACGTTCTTGTCCGTTTTCAGGGTACGCCCGCCAAAACCGATGATGCGTCCCGTAAAATTGTGAATAGGGAACATTACCCTGCCCCTGAACCTGTCGTACAGTTTGCCTTTATCATTCCTGATGGCCAGTCCGGTTCTTTCCAGGTAGTCTTCCTTATGTCCCGCGGCAACCGAACTCTGGATCAGCGCGTCCCAGACATCGGGCGAATAGCCCAGCTGAAATTTTTTGACAATATCTTCCCTGAACCCGCGCTCCTTAAAATAGCTGAGGCCTATGGCACGTCCTTCTTCGCCCGTCCAAAGCTCATTGGCAAAATAATTCGCTGCATATTCAGAAACAATGTAGAGGCTCTCTCTTGCGTTCTGAGCTTCAATATTCTGGGGCGACTGCGCAATCTCCTCCACCTCAATATTGTACTTATTGGCCAGGTATTTCAGTGCTTCAGGATAGCAATATTTTTCATGGTCCATAATGAAATGGACGGAATCTCCACCCTTGCCGCAGCCAAAGCATTTATAAATCCCCTTGGCGACAGAAACATGGAAGGAGGGTGTCTTTTCATTATGAAAAGGACAATTACCGATTAAACTGGACCCACGCTTTTTTAAAGGCACAAAATCGCCGACCACCTCCTCTATACGGGCGGTGTCCATAATTTTGCCTATAGTGTCCTGGTTAATCAATTCGTTTGTGCATTTAAATCTGGTGAAAATTATTGAACCAGTGGAAGTAATTTGTCTGCCAGTGTCTGGTTTCCTTTAGCGTTCAGGTGCACCCCGTCAGAAGTCAGGATACCTTTTTCTTTGTCTTCTGCATTGTGCTCTGCATCGTAAGTTTTAAATATAGTTCTCAGGTCGCAAAGCGGCAGGTTGTTTTTTGCTGCTATGTCCCTGATGGCACCTGAATATTTATCGAGGTCAGCATCCATTTCATTGGCATTATTTTTCTTCTCACCGATCACAGCGGGGGTGCACAAAACCACCCTGGCTCCATTAGCCTGGATCTTTTTGATCAGCGCTTCATAGAACCGGATGAATTTATCATAATCTGTACCTGTTCTGCTGGATTGCTTATGCCAAACGTCGTTTACACCGATATAGATCACCACGACATCAGGTTTTTTGTTCAATACATCATCTTCCATACGCAGGTACAGATCATATACTTTATTTCCTCCGATACCGGCACCTATCACCTCATATTTGGACGAATCAAGCGCTTTTTTGATCAGGTCCACGTAACCACCGGGTTTCACACCTGCCTGGGTTATGGAATCTCCAAAAAAGATGATTTTTTTGGGCTTCAGGGTCATGGCCGACAGGAGCAATATCATGACGGATGCGGACAATAATGCAATAGGTTTTAAAAAGGTTTTCATACTTGTGCGTTTTTGTTATCAGGATAGAGTTGGTTTCAATTTATGTTATCATCGTCGTTGCCTGCTATCTTAGCTGTTGCTTTTCTGTTGTCGTCATTACGTTAATTTTCTGCTCCCGTCATTGCGAGGTACGAAGCAATCTCCATATAAGATTGCTTCGTACCTCGCAATGACGGAGGATATGAACAGCGGCGCAGGCAAATACGAAGTTAAAAAATTACTTCCCTTTTCCAAGGTGGTAATCCTTGTGTACAATTAAAAAACTTGCCCTTTCCTCTTTCTTAAACGGATAATCCCAATTGCCCTGATAGGTGATCTTGGTCGGCAGTTTTTCCTCTCCAAAGTAACTGGTCTCAATGTTCATCTGCACATCAAAATCAAACAGCAGGTTACTATACTTCATGTCCACGTAACGCCCCAGGATCTCAAAGTTCCGCTTGTCAAAAATGGTCGTCAGCTCCTTGATCATCAGTCCTTTTTTAGTGCCGTTGCTCAGGTCCTTCTTTACCGTCACCTTAAACCAGTAAACCGGGATGGAATCCAGGTAGGTGCCGCTTTGATAGGCGTAGTCATAGTACTGCCGCATATTGGCCGTAAAGATCTGGGTCTTGCTGCCAATAAACGGCAGCCCCTTAATTGGTCTGCCCGGCGCAAAGATCAGGGTCTTTAATTTATCCTTATAGCTTTCATTGGTGTCTCCCGCCTTGCCCGCAATCATCGGCCCCTCAGCGACAAATCCGGTTTGGTAAGCATTCATAAAAATGTAGTCGAACATCTCCAGCGTGTACAGCTGGTACTTGCCATTCTTCTTATACACATTCCCCGTATCCCGTTTGGCCAGATATTCCATTTTCTTTACTCCTTCATTGGTATGCCTGATCTTGCGGTAAATGCGCCCGTCTACCTTATTCCTTTTATTATACGTGTAGATATTATTCTCGGCGATGAAGCTGTACTTCTTCATGTTCCTGAAAGCCTGGTAAAAGCTATTGTCGCTGATAATGGCATTAATGAAGGTTTCTACACCAAATTTCTGCGCTTTGATATTGATCACTGAATCCAGCTGTATGGTTTTAATGGTGTCGGGATTGAACCTGTTGATCTCCTGGGCAGACCCCCTGGCACAAAACGCTGTCAATACCACTAATACAAGTACGCTTTTCATTAATTACCCAACTGCTTCAAGGCGATATAGGACATTAAGCCGGTAGATACTTTTAGTGCATCCTCATCAATATCAAACCTTGGTGTATGTACGGAGTAACAGGTGTCTTTTTCTTTATTACCCGTACCCAGCCTGTAGAAACAGGCGTCAGTAACCTGCGAATAATAGGCAAAATCCTCAGCTGCCATCCAGATGTCCAGATCTATTACATTCTC
Source organism: Pedobacter sp. (assembly GCF_035317785.1). Lineage (GTDB taxonomy): Bacteria > Bacteroidota > Bacteroidia > Sphingobacteriales > Sphingobacteriaceae > Pedobacter. The sequence goes on from NZ_DATHGC010000158.1 coordinate 7,046, forward strand.
TTTGCCCAGGTAATCTTCCGCAAAAGCACGCGCACTGGCGGTCAGTTTCTCCTCATTGACCAGGTATGGATAACCGTCCATGATCCTGAATTCGCAGCTGCCGCCCATACTTTCCGCTATTCCTTCTGCCATTTTTTTCATCAGCCGTTTGGCCTCTTTGCGCCACTCTTCGTTGAGTGTCCTGAAGGTACCTTCTAATTTTACTTCATTTGGAATAATGTTGGTCGCACCATTTGCGATCACTTTCCCAAACGAGAGTACAGAAGGCAGACGCGGATCGGCATTCCTGCTCACAATTTGCTGCAGGGCGATGATGATATGGGAAGCGATCAGTACCGGATCGATGTTCTGATGCGGCTGCGCACCATGCCCGCCTTTGCCATGTACAGTTACATAAAGTTCATCAGTCGAAGCCATATAAATACCAGATCTGAAGCCCACTTTACCGGCATCGATCAGTGGCATGACGTGCTGACCAACGATGTGCTGCGGCTTAGGGTTTTCCAGCACTCCTTCTTTAATCATGATGCTTGCTCCGCCGGGAAGCAACTCTTCTGCGGGCTGAAAGATCAGTTTGACCGTACCACCAAATTCAGCCTTCAGGCTGTTCAGTATAAATGCGGTACCCAGCAGGGAAGAACTGTGCACATCATGCCCGCAGGCATGCATTACACCTTTATTCTTTGAGACATAAGGTTTTTCATTCGCCTCCAGTATGGGCAGGGCGTCCATGTCCGCGCGCAGTGCGATGATCTTGTCCGAGGGAAGCCCTCCTTCAATCAGTCCCACTACTCCTGTATTTGCCATTTCCGTAAAAGGAATCCCCCAGTCCGTTAACAATTTCTTGATAAAAGCTGAGGTTTCATACTCGTGAAAGGAAAGTTCCGGATTGGCATGAATATGCTGGCGATACCCGACCACCTGTTCAAATATATCACTTGAAAGGTGCTGGATCTTATCTTTATTTATCATTTTCGTATTCTAAATTAGGTGCATTAATCTTCTCTCTGAAGATAAAAAGAGTGGGGAATTCGGACCTGAGCTCGCTCATCAGGCGCTGGGCCTCCAGCCGGGTTCTAAAATCTCCTGCGCGCAGGTAATAATTGGGTTCCTTGTAGGTGATATAGGTATTTAAAGTTGGATATAAGGATTTGAATTTGGCTTGCTGGCTAAAAACCTCTCTTCTGTCAGAACCATAAAACACCTGTACACGGTAGCCCACCTGGGAAACGACAGCTCCTGGTTTTACAGTTCCGCTTCCTGAAGGCCTGTTGTTCAGCACGATCCTTTTAGCGATCAGGCTGTCTATCATCGGGTCTTTCACTATGGTGACCACTCCCCTGGACTGCGCGAGCGCACCAGCAGCAAAAAAACAAAATACACAGGCAATAGCTATTCTCATGAACCGGGCTTTAAAAAAGAATGCCGAATTCTTTTTACAAAACTCGGCATTCTATATGTTTATTACAAATTACAAGCCTGCACCATGGCAATTTTTGTATTTCTTGCCACTTCCGCAAGGGCAGGGTTCGTTTCTTCCGATCGTTACTTCCTTACGGATGGGCTGTTGAGGGACCTGCTCACGGGTATCTTCCATTTCCGGCATCCCTGTAGATGAAGGTTGTGAAAACTCAGGTTTAGATAGCTTCAATCTGCTTGGTGCCGGCCTTGGGGCCTGCGCTTCTCTTACATCATTAGGATCGGTCTGTACCGGAATGCCTCCTTTAAACAGGAAGCTGACCACTTCTTTGTTCACCGCATTCAGCATGTTCTTGAACAGGTTAAATGCCTCCATTTTATAAATGATCAATGGGTCCTTTTGCTCGTAGACGGCATTCTGAACAGACTGTTTCAGCTCATCCATTTCACGCAGGTGCTCTTTCCAGGATTCATCGATCAAAGCAAGTACGATGGTTTTCTCAAATGACTTGGTCACCTCACGGCCGCCATTGTCTATTGCTTTTTTCAGACCTACAGGAACCTGTATGTGACGGACGCCATCGGTAAACGGAACAATGATCTGCTCGATCTGTTCTCCGCGCTCTGCAAATACCTGTTTCAGTACCGGCATTGCCTGATCTTTGATCGCATCAGATTTCCTCGCGTAAAATGAAGTTACTTCTTCAAATAACTTATCTGTCAGGGGATGAATTCCTTTTGACGCGAATTCATTTTCATCAATTGAAGTATCTGCGGAGAAGTTCTTGATCACCTCCAGTTTAAATCCTTCATAATTACCGGCTTCTTTGTATTCCGATACGATATCTTCAGCAACGTCAAACACCATATTGCTCATGTCTACATCCAGGCGCTCGCCAAACAAGGCATTTCTGCGTTTTGCGTAGATCACCGAACGCTGGGAGTTCATGACATCATCATATTCCAGCAAGCGCTTACGGATCCCAAAGTTATTTTCCTCTACTTTCTTCTGTGCACGCTCGATAGATTTGGTGATCATCGAGTGCTGGATTACTTCTCCGTCTTCAATACCCATTCTTACCATGATGTTAGAGATTCTTTCAGAACCAAATAACCTCATCAGGTTGTCTTCAAGAGACACGAAAAACTGAGACGAACCCGGGTCACCCTGACGACCGGCACGACCGCGCAGCTGCCTGTCTACACGACGGGACTCGTGGCGTTCGGTACCTACGATAGCCAGACCTCCGGCGTCTTTTACGCCCGGTCCTAATTTAATATCCGTACCACGGCCGGCCATGTTGGTGGCAATGGTCACCTGGCCTGCCTGACCTGCCTCGGCCACAATATCCGCCTCTTTCTGGTGCATCTTAGCATTCAGTACATTGTGCTTGATGCCGCGCAGTTTCAGCATTCGGCTCAGCAACTCCGAGATCTCTACCGAGGTAGTACCTACGAGTACCGGACGGCCTGCTTCTGTCAGTTTCACGATCTCTTCTGCTACCGCATTGTATTTTTCGCGTACGGTCCGGTAGACATAATCCTGCTCATCTTTTCTTGTAATGGCCCTGTTGGTAGGGATTTCCACCACATCGAGTTTATAGATAGACCAGAACTCACCGGCTTCAGTAGTTGCAGTACCCGTCATACCGCAAAGCTTGTGATACATCCGGAAAAAGTTTTGCAAAGTCACTGTAGCGTAAGTTTGTGATGCATCCTCTACTTTCACATTTTCTTTTGCTTCAATGGCCTGGTGCAGCCCGTCAGAATAGCGGCGGCCATCCATGATCCGGCCTGTCTGCTCATCCACGATCTTGATCTTGCCTTCGTCAATAATGTATTCTACATCGATCTCAAACAAGGTATACGCTTTCAATAGCTGGTTTACGGAGTGGATCCGCTCTGCCTTGATCGAATAATCACGCATCAACGCATCTTTCTGAGCGATCTTTTCTTCACTTTCCAGTGATGACTTTTCGATCTCAGCAATCTCAGTACCCACGTCCGGCAGTACAAAGAAGTTATTGTCCTCTCCCGATTTGGTGATCAGCTCAATACCTTTTTCAGTCAGTTCTACCTGGTTATTTTTCTCATCAATATAGAAAAACAGTTCCGAATCTACCTTAGGCATATTTTTCGACTGGTCCGCCATATAATGGTTTTCTGTTTTCAATAAGGTTTGCTTATTGCCCCCCTCACTCAGAAATTTGATCAGTGCTTTGTTTTTAGGCAGACCGCGGTGCGCCCGCAATAATGCCAGACCGCCTTCTCCTTCTTCAGTTCCGGCTTTGCCGTCATTAATTAGTTTTTTCGCTTCATTTAAAGCTTTGCTCACATACTCTCTCTGCGCTGTTACCAATCGTTCAATGCGTGGTTTCAGCTCATGAAACTCATGCTGGTCGCCAAAAGGAACCGGGCCTGATATGATCAGAGGTGTACGCGCATCATCGATCAATACCGAATCGACCTCATCGACCATCGCAAAGTGCAGTTTGCGCTGTACCAGCTGGTCAGGGGTCTGAGACATGTTATCACGCAGGTAATCAAACCCAAATTCATTATTGGTACCGTAAGTAATATCGGCAAGGTAGGCATCCCTGCGTTCCTGGGAATTCGGCTCATGCTTGTCGATGCAATCTACTTTCAGCCCATGGAATTCAAACAAAGGGCCATTCCATTCCGAGTCACGTCGTGCCAGGTAATCATTCACCGTCACGATGTGAACTCCCTGTCCGGCCAGTGCGTTGAGGTATGCCGGCAGCGTACTCACTAAAGTCTTACCCTCACCCGTTGCCATCTCTGCGATCTTTCCGTCATGCAGCACCATACCACCGATCAGCTGTACATCATAGTGGATCATATTCCACAATACTTCAGTACCGGCAGCTTCCCATTTGTTGGCCCACAGTGCTTTGTCGCCTTGTATGGTTACATTCTTTTTACGCGCAGCGTAATCGCGATCAAAGGACGTGGCCGTCACTTCCAGTAATTCATTTTCAGTAAAACGTCTTGAAGTCTCCTTTACAACTGCGAATGCGGAAGGTAAAATGCCTTTTAAGATCACTTCCAGTTCTTTATCGCGGTCTTTTGCGAGTACATCTATCTGATCATACAAGGCGGTTTTTTCTGCCAGTGAGAGTTGAGCACCCTCAGCTTCAGCCTTCAAACTACTTATTTTTTCATCAATCTCAGCTAACCCTTCAGTGATAACTGATTTAAAATGTACTGTTTTATTACGGAGCTCGTCATTGCTTAATGCGGTGAGCTTTGCATATTCTTCATTGATCTGGGCTACTACGGGCTGTATCAGTTTAATATCCCGCTCCGATTTGCTTCCAAATATCTTGGTTAAAAATCCTAACATCTTTTACGTTTGTTTATTATATTATTTTTAAAATACGATGAATTACAACAACCAGGCCAACAGGCATTTGAGCCACATTGTCAGTTGTTGATGTGCTCAATGTTTTTGCATCACGTCATCCTGAATTTATTTCAGGATCCCGGAATAGCAGAGATTGAGGCATGTGCGAGATCCTGAAATAAATTCAGGATGACGATAGCATTAGATTAAGGACTGTTGTTCTTAGGTTTCTCCCTTATGGTAAGGTTGGTAATGGATTGGTTGCAAGACCTGTATTTTGCAATGCGCATTACAGGCAAGACCCCGATTGAGGTCAGCTCACTCGAAGATAAAAAGTAAGGATGGTGCTGGTCATCAGGCTGGCTTGAACGGACATTTACCAGTTCTGTGCCACTGTGCTGCTTATTGCAGTATTTTTCGGTAATGAGCCTTAGCCCCTCAACCCGCTCTGCTTTTGCCAGATGGGTAAGACTAAAAAATACAAGGGATAAGGTAACAATATGTCTCATGTTGCGGGCAAATCTAATTTTAATCTTTTACATACCAAAATCTATGCGGTATATTTGCCACCTTATACCAAACATTTAAAATAACATATACTCATGAATATATTGCTATTAGGGTCAGGAGGAAGAGAAAGCGCCTTTGCATGGAAGATCAGTCAGTCAGAGCTGTGCAGCAAGCTGATCATTGCACCCGGCAATGGCGGAACGGCTGCTTACGGAAAGAACGTCATCTTAAACCCTAATGATTTTGAAGCAGTAAAAGCACTGGTGCTTAAAGAAAATATAGAGCTGGTTGTGGTAGGGCCCGAAGAACCCCTGGTAAACGGAATCCATAACTTCTTTGCCGAAGACGAAGCGTTATCACAAATTCCGGTGATCGGCCCTAAAAAAGAAGGTGCTATCCTGGAAGGCAGCAAAGATTTCTCCAAGCAGTTTATGGCCCGTCACGGCATTCCTACCCCGGGTTCACAGTCATTTACTAACGAAAATTTGGAGCAAGGGCTTGCTTACCTTGAAAACCACAGCCTTCCCATTGTACTGAAGGCTGACGGTCTGGCCGCCGGCAAGGGTGTTTTAATCTGCGAAACCGTTGCTGATGCGCGAGAAGAGCTGAAACTGATGCTGGGGGGAAAATTCGGACAGGCAGGAGCTCTCGTTGTGATTGAGGAGTACCTTACCGGAATTGAACTTTCTGTTTTTGTACTGACCGATGGTGACAATTATGTCATTCTTCCTGAAGCAAAGGACTATAAGAAAATTGGCCAGGGAGACAGCGGACTAAATACAGGTGGAATGGGATCAGTTTCTCCGGTTCCGTTTGCCGACGAAAAATTTCTTAAGGAAGTCGAGCAAAGCATCATTATCCCAACCATCACCGGCCTGAAAAAAGACAATATAGATTATACCGGCTTTATCTTTTTTGGTTTGTTTAAAGTCGGCGACAAGCCGATGATCATCGAATACAACTGCCGCATGGGCGATCCGGAAA
>NZ_DATHGC010000159.1:0-7329 GCF_035317785.1 Pedobacter sp.
CAGGTTGGCAGGCAGCGTACTTGCATTCCTGTTATAAAAAGTAGGATCAATATTATAAAAGGCAATCCGTGCCCTGTTGTATCCATAACTCAATTTGTCAATATCCTGCGACTCAGGAAACAACTGCGGCGTTCCCGACAGCTGCCAGGCAACCGCACTTTTCAGGTCTATTACAGACCTGGAGGCTTCAAAATCATCCAGATAACTCACCCCGCCTTTTTTGCCGCCGAAGTTCAGCGCATTGGGGTGCCCCGGAATCAGCTGGGCGAACTCTCCTGAAAAGGTCAGGCTGGAAGGTGCCTTAGTAGAGATCAGAGGCAGCTTGTCCACCAGCTTTGTCAGGAATCTGGAAGGCGAACTGTAATTCACATCCATTCCCCAGATCGTATTGGATATCGGTTCTTCACCCACGTTTACCTTTGGGGTCAGTGGTTTTTCAGTCAGGTTCATAAATGTACCACCCAGGTTCAGCTTATTGTTTACCTTATAATCCAGCCGGGTACCAAACAGCGAACGCTGCTGCAAACCAAACAGCTCATTATTTTCGGTAGAGATCCTGACCGGCTGTCCCGAAAGCAAGATCCCCGTATTCAATATCTTCACACGCCCGCCCTGGTAATCCACCGTATAATCTGTGCCCTCCTGCAAAGGAATCGTACCGGCAAAAACTTTCACCGAACCTTCCGGAACATTGATCGCATTCAAACTAAATTCAGAAGAGATTTCCGACTGGTAGCTTCCCTTGATGATATACCGGTTCTGTTTCTGGAACAGCTGCTGGGCAATCACCTTCGTAGAATCATACAAGGCTGTATAAGTATACTTGTCCTTAAACGCCTGTTCTGATGGCAAAAACTGGTCGGCCAGGTCTTTACCAAAAGGCTCCACAAGCGGCAAAATGATCCTGCCGTTGAGCGGATCAATGGTCACATAACCATTTGTCGCATTGGTCAGCAGCGCATTGGTATTCGAACCACTATTGCTGATATTTCCGTTATTCATGGATGATCCATCCAGCGAACTGTTCGTATTTGCACCAAACGGCTTATTTTCTGCCTCGAAATCAAAGATTCCGTCAGGTTTCGCTTCATCCTGCTGGTTCAGGCGGTCCAGCCCTACCACCTGGATCCACAATTTATCCCGCAGCGGTTTTTTGAATACATCAAGTTTCTCGCCCTCGGTAATTACAGGCCTTTCTATACCCGTCTTTTCATCTATCCTGAAGATGTCCAGTTTAAAGTTCTGCGAACTGATCTGATAGCCACCTATCGAGTAGATGTTTTTCATCATCAGGTCCCAGGTCGGCAGGTTCACCTTCGTAGTTTCATTCTTCAGCAATTTGGCAAACAGCACTTTTGGTGCAGCCTGGTCAAAGGGAACATCAGTAGAGAACTCCCCAACCTGATATTCCACACCATTGACCGTGTAACGGTAAGCAACTGCGAGCACCTCATCGGTGTTCAGTGCATTGTTCAGTGAAATGTATCCCAGCTTAGGATGAAAGGTAAACTCCCTGTCCGCCAGTTTACGTGCATAAGTTAATTTGGCAAAGTTATCTGTACCCTTATTGGCCTGAAAAAAAGAGATTACTGCATTGGAATTGGTCTGCCTCGCATCCGGCGGCAGCAACTCCAGCAAATTATTGGAAGGTTTTGGAAATTGCGGGTTACTAAAACCTGAAGGCAATGCCGAATAGCCGGCACCACTGATCTGTGCAGTGTTAAACGGCTTATTTTCACCCAGATCTATAAAACCAAGTACATCCCTTGAATCCTGCGTACTGCCCGCCTTGTTCGTGATCCATACCTCTATTTTGGTGATGATCACACCAGAAGTAATGGTAGGCGGATTTGACAACGCCCTGTTATAATTGTCCCTGAAATACTGCGCAAGGAAATAATGCTTATTCGCCTCATAGTTATCCGCACTGATCCGGTACTCATTCTGCTGGGCGCCATTATTGATCTGGATTTCTTTAGACTGCGATTTTTGTTGTGTAAATACCGTATTCACCATCAGCTTGCCAAACTGCAATTGCGTTTTTATTCCAAAAAGCGCCTGTGTACCATTGATCAGTGTAGTATTCAGCGGCAAACTCACATTTCCCGCCTCTATTTTCTTGATGATATCGTCTTCTCCGCCGGTATAGTCCAGTTTGATCTGGTTCTCAAAGTCAAACTGAGCCTCTGTGTTGTAGTTCATGTTGACCTTCAGCTTGGTCCCGATATTACCGATCACATCCATCTGGATGCGCTGGTTAAAGTCAAAATTTCCCTGTACACGCTGACGCTCATTAAACAGCGGGTTCTCATTCCTGTTGATCCGGCCAAGAAAAGTAAGCTCTGCTTCCCCTCTCGGCTGTATATTAATAGTAGTACCGCCAAATATCCTTTCAAACGCCTTGCTGTTGATCTGCAAACTCGGTATGATGCCAGTCCGTCTCACATCATTGATCTCCTGGTCAGACAGTTGCCGCCAGTTTTCCCTTTTGATCTCACTGCTGATCAGCCGCTGGTATTCTTCCACAGTCAGGTACTGCGGCGGTGCGTACATCCTGCCGCCTATCAGCTGTCTGATCACATACCGTTTATTGACCGCATCATATTCCACCTCACGTTTTACGTTATCTGGCAGGGGAGCAAAAGGACTCTTCAGCGACCTGATGCCCAGGCGCTGTTTTTCCTTCAGACTAAAGGGATTTTTGGTCGTATCACTACTGCTCCTTGGCGGGGTAACCTGCGAAAAGGCGCTGCTTCCGCCAAAGCAGATCAGTAAAAAGAGAATTAGCGTTAATAAGTGTTTCAAGGGTAAGTTATAAGTGTTTTAAGGCTAATTTTATCATTTGTTCAACCGTCAGTTCCTGGCCACCTGTTTTCACCGCACCATCAATCGCTTTTTCAGACGCCGGCTTCGCAAAACCCAGCATAATTAAAGCAGACAATGCCTCCTCCTTTACCGTACTTCTCAAAGGCGCCGCGATCAATGATCCTGAGCCTTCTTTTTTCAATTTATCCTGCAGCTCCAGTACCAGTCTCTGTGCAGATTTCACGCCTATCCCTTTAATCCTTTGGATGAGTGGAAGGTCAGCGTTCACTATTGCAGTCTGGATCTCATTAGGCGTGATCGACGAAAGCATCATCCGTCCAGTATTCGGGCCAATGCCCGATACCGAGATCAGGTGAAGAAATAACCTGCGCTCTCCCTCATCTGCAAAACCATAAAGCGTGTGGGCATCTTCCTTTACATGCAGCCAGACATACACTTTACAGCGTTCTGCATCGCCCAGGCTGCTGTAAGTATTTAATGATATATTGATGTGATAACCTATACCTCCGGCCTCCACAACAATATATGCGGGGCATTTAAAGGTCAGTTTACCATCTATATATTCGTACATAACTTACTTTTTAGAAATTCGTTTCAATATACTACCTCTTTTTGGATTTGCATCCTGTGCTTTCCCCTGCACGTCTAATACCGCGATGGTCACCATGTTCACGATCTCCCTTACCGAACTGCCCAGCTGCACGATGTGCACCGGTTTTTTCAATCCCAGCAAAATAGGCCCCACAGCCTCCGCCTCACCAAGTTCCTGCAGCAGCTTATAGGCAATATTACCCGATTCCAGGTTAGGGAACACCAAAGTATTTGCCGGAGCATCGATCAGTCGGCTAAATGGGAAATTGTCATTTAGCAAGTCATTATTGATCGCGAAATTTGCCTGCATCTCTCCGTCGACCATGATCTCCGGATGCTTATCGTGCAGGATTTTCACCGCCTTTCTTACCTTTTCAGGCACTATTCCTTCGTTTGAACCAAAATTAGAATAGGAAAGCAATGCAACTCTTGGCTGTATATTAAATTTGCTCACCGCCCGCTCCAGCAGCAGGGTCAGGTCCACCAGTTCCTCAACTGTAGGGTCAACATTCACAGTAGTGTCTCCAAAAAAGACAGGACCCTTTTTGGTCATCATCATGTACATACCCGCCACACGGTTTACCCCTGGTTCCGTGCCGATCACCTGCAGCGCGGGCTTTATCGTAGTCGCATAGTTCTTGGTCAGTCCCGAGATCATTGCATCAGCCTCACCAAACTCTACCATAAACGCTCCGAAGTAATTCCGGTCACGCAGCAGTTTGGTAGCTTCAAACAAAGTCACACCTCTCCGCTGCCTTTTTTGATACAAAGCTTCAGCATACTTATTCATACGCTCCGGCTCTTCAAACGAGTCAATAATCTCTACCCCATCCAGCTCCAGCGCATTTTCTTCAATGATCTTCTCAATGATCTTTTTATTTCCGAGTAAAATAGGAATGGCAATATTTTCATCCTTAACGATCTGTGCCGCCTTCAGGATCTTATAATTATCCGCCTCCGCAAATACAACCCGTTTAGGATCAGATTTTGCCTTATTGGTAATGGCCCTCATAATGGCATCATCACCACCCAGCCTGCGCTTCAGCTCTTCTTCATAAGCATCCCAGTCATTGATCACCTTACGGGCCACACCCGATTCAATAGCAGCTTTTGCAACGGCGATAGACACGTTCGTCAGCAACCGCATGTCCATTGGCTTTGGAATGATATAATCCCTGCCAAACTTAATGTTATTCTGATTATACGCCATATTCACCGCTTCCGGAACAGACTTTTTAGCCAGCTCAGCAATCGCCCTTACAGCAGCTATTTTCATGGCCTCATTGATGCTCGTCGCGCGCACATCAAGCGCCCCCCTGAATATATATGGAAAACCCAGCACATTATTGACCTGGTTCGGATAATCCGATCTCCCCGTTGCCATGATCAGGTCCTTACGCGAACCCAGAGCCAGCTCATAAGCTATTTCCGGATCAGGGTTAGACATGGCAAACACGATCGGATTTTTAGCCATTGACTTCAGCATATCCGCAGTTACACAATTGGCCGATGACAGGCCAATGAACACGTCCGAATCTTTCATCGCTTCTTCCAGCGTATCCAGTTTCCTGGATGTTGCAAATTCAGCCTTAATCTCATCCAGGTTATCCCTGGTATCTCTGATCACGCCAGAACGGTCGCACATCACCACATTTTCTTTTTTAGCACCCAGGGAAACATAAAGACGGGTACAGGAAATGGCCGCCGCACCTGCGCCGTTCACCACGATCCTGATCTTGTCCATTTTCTTTTTCTGCAATTCACAAGCATTCAGCAATGCCGCCGCCGATATGATGGCAGTACCATGCTGATCGTCGTGCATCACAGGAATGTTCATTTCCTCCTTTAAGCGGCGCTCTATTTCAAAGCACTCCGGTGCTTTAATATCTTCCAGGTTTATACCCCCAAACGTTGGTTCCAGGGCTTTCACAATCTTTACAAAATCATCAACATTTTTAGTATCCAACTCCAGATCAAACACATCTATGTCTGCAAAGATCTTAAACAACAGACCTTTACCTTCCATTACCGGCTTTCCGGCTTCCGGGCCAATGTCTCCAAGGCCCAGTACCGCCGTACCATTGCTGATCACCGCCACCAGGTTACCCTTTGCGGTATATTTATAAACATCGTCCTTATTTTCAGCTATTCTTAAACAGGGTTCTGCAACACCTGGTGAGTAAGCAAGCGCCAGATCTCTTTGAGAATTCGTAGGTTTGGTAGGCACCACCTGTATCTTTCCCGGCCTGCCCTGCGAGTGGTAATCTAAAGCATCCTGCTTCCTGTTAATTTTACTCATAAATGATCAAATGTCAAGCGGCAAAGTTACAATTCTTTTATTAGCCGTTAAAGTAAAAAAAGGAACGAAGATGTGTCTGATGAATTATTCCCTACAGCCAAAATGAACAAAGTGAACAGAAAAAACAGCTGATCAATCAGCCCCTTTCCGCCCTGCGGGCACTACCCTCTCCGGCGGTATCATAAACTTTCAGTTTTTGTCCCGGAACGATTGTTGATCCCCGGAGTTTATTCCAGACCTTCAGGTCCTGAACCTCCACATGATACTTGTTTGCTATGGTACCCAGATTTTGACCTGATGAGACCTTATGATAGAAGAAAGCAGGTCTGGATTTTGTCCGCGATTTTTTGACAGTTTTTCTGTCGCTGTTTGAGGCCAGGATCACCCGCATACTGCCGGTGCCGCTATCCTCATTAAGAATCTCATAGATACTGGTAAAATCCTCAAGGCTGATCCTCGGAATGACCAGCCGCTTGGGCGATGTCTCCGTCCCGTTCACAATCTTCTTTTTATAAGAAGGATTGAGACTGCACAACACATCCAGGTCCATGTCCAGTGCCTCGGCCAGCGCAGGGATAGACACAAAATGGTTCACCTGTATCGTATCTGTATATTTTTCAAAAGGTGAGGATGCGCGTTGTATCTGATGCTTATCAGGACAATTCATGACATAAACCGCAGCGATGAATGCCGGTACATAATTCCTGGTTTCTTTTGGTAAATATCTTCTCAGTTCCCAAAAATCCATAGAATTGGATTTTTCCATTGCCCTTTTCACATTACCCATTCCGCAATTGTAAGCAGCAATGGCCAGCAACCAGTCGCCAAGCTCTTCATAAGCGTCCTTAAAGTAGGCCGCCGCCGCATAGCTCGCCTGTACAGGATCTTTCCGTTCATCGACAAAATTGTCCATGTTCAGTCCGTAACCTTTTGCCGTTGCAAACATGAATTGCCAAAGTCCGGTAGCCCCAACACGTGATACCGCATAAGGATTCATGGACGATTCTATGATCGGCAGGTATTTAATTTCCTCCGGAATATTGAAACTCTTCAAAGCCTTGGCAAAGATGGGAAAGTAATAATCTGACAGGCCAAGCATTTTGCCCATCATATCCTTGCGGCCGCTATAGATGTCGATATAATCCTGCACCTGCTGGTTATAACTCAGGGGAACAGTCTTTTGGATCGAATCCAGTCTGTTTTTATATGTATAATTGTAATTGCTGAACTTAGGCAGTTCTAACACTTCCGGTACGGAAGTAGTATCGTTCAAAGGAAGCACTTGTTGCCGGGCAACCGCCGAAAAGCTTATCAAAGCCAGAATGCAATAGGATACAGAGAGTATTTTTTTGTTCATAGGCCGGTATTGGTTTTGGTTTTAATTTACGGGCTCATTTAAAAACTCATGAGCCAGTGACAGCAGTACTTCCTCGTGGAAGTGTCTGGCCATTAATTGAATACTTAACGGCAAACCTTCTATATTATTGCCCAATGGAAGGGCCACGGCCGGAATTCCTGTCAGCGATGCCAGTACCGTAAATATATCCGCCATATACATGACCAGCGGATCATCCATATTTTCGCCTATTTTAAATGCAGGGGTCGGAGTCACA
>NZ_DATHGC010000160.1:0-3440 GCF_035317785.1 Pedobacter sp.
AAATATTCGGAACTCCCATATTTTTTTATCCAGCTGTATACAACGGCTGTACTTAAACCATGACGTGCACATGAAAAGGCTACGGATATACCCTCACGCTCAATCTCTAAAACTATCGCCTTCTTATAAGACTCTTGATAAGGTCTACCAAATTTGGCATCTGTAATTTCTACTGACATCTCTTAAAGTTAATCATTAATAAATACTTCTTCGTGGAGATGTTAAGTCTGTATAGGACGAGTCACTTCAATACCTGGACAAACCTTACGCAACACCTTGTCAAAGCTAAAAGCAATAGTAACCCGTTCTATACGGGCACGGTTTACAATACGATCGTTACATGCGGGACTATTCGGTGATAAGCAGGAGTTTTGCTATTTTTAGACTCACAAATGATGACAACATGAGAAATCCCTCTTTGATGAAGTGTAGTGCGCTGTTTTTGTTTCTGGCAGTAGTTTCCTTTAAAGCGGACGCACAAAATACCCTGGAGAGTGCCTGGATCAGGGTCAATCTGCTGGGCTATCCCAATGATGCGGTCAAGGTGGCCGTATGGGTAAGCAAGGACGAGATCCGGCCCAAAAAATTCGAACTGATCGATTCCCTGAGCGGCAAGGTGGTGTTTTCTTCAAAAAAGATACAACACTTTGGGGCTTACGGGCCTTTCAAATCTGCCTCAAGGCTTAACTTCTCTGAGTTTAAACGGAGCGGCACCTATTATGTCCGGGTCGGCGGGCTGAAGTCGCCAAAAGTACGGATCAATCCGCAGGTGTATAAAAACACGGCAGATTTTGCGCTAAGGTACATGCGGCAGCAGCGCAGCGGGTTCAACCCCTATTTGAAAGACAGCTGTCATACGCATGACGGGTTTGTCCTGTATGGAAAAGAAGCCGGAATTGCGGACAGCACCTATTTTGATGCAAGCGGCGGCTGGCATGATGCATCCGATTACCTGCAGTATTCCACTACATCGGCCAATGCCGCCTATCATTTGCTGGCGGCCTACAGGGATTTTCCAAAATCCTTTTCTGATGTACACCAGGCCAATGGTTTGGCAGGCGGCAATGGTGTAGCAGATGTGCTGGATGAAGCCAGATGGGGATTGGACTGGCTGCTGAAAATGCACCCCAAACCTAACATCATGTTCAATCAGATCGCTGATGACCGTGACCACATCAGCATGCGTATGCCCAAACAGGACAGTCAATATGGCCGCGGTTTCCAAAGGCCACTGTACTTTATCGACGGACAGCCTCAGCAAAGGGGGAAGTTTCTGAACAATACAACAGGAACAAGTTCTACGGCGGCAAAATTTACCAGTGCTTTTAGCCTGGCCCAGCAAATCTATCAGGACCGGCAACCCGGCTTTTCGGCGCTGATGAAAGAAAAAGCGGTATCAGCCTATGCTTACGCCAACAGGATTCCCGGAGTGACACAGACGGCTTCTGTCAAGTCACCGTATATCTATGCAGAAGACAATTGGGTGGACGATATGGAGCTGGCTTCCGCTACTTTATCGCCTGTCCTAAAAGACGGGGAACTGTTGAACAAGGCTTTTGATTATGCCAAAAAGGAACCCATAACACCCTGGATGGGAAAAGATACAGCAGCACATTACCAGTTTTACCCCTTTCACAATTTTGGGCACTGGGAACTGGCCCGGCAGGACAAGGGAGCGGCCGGCAAGACGGCCATCCGTTTTTATAAAGAGGGAGTGGATAAGGTATGGCAAAAAGCCAAAACAAACGGTTTTTACAGGGGAGTGCCGTTTATCTGGTGCTCCAACAACCTGACCGCTTCATTTGCCATACAGGCTTTTTTGTATAAGCAATTGAGCCAGGACGGACAATATGATGAACTGGCGCAGGCCAATTTTGACTGGCTGTTTGGCTGTAACATTTGGGGAACCAGCATGGTCTATGGCCTCCCTTCCTGGGGCGATACACCTGAGGATCCGCATTCGGCATTTACCAGGATCGGGAAGTTTCCGATAGACGGAGGTCTGGTTGACGGACCTGTGTATGGCAATATCTATAAGAATCTGATTGGGATACAATTGACCAAACCCGACCCTTATGCCGCGTTTCAGTCAGACCTTGTGGTCTATCATGACGACTATGGCGATTACAGCACCAATGAGCCTACGATGGACGGCACGGCCTCGTTGATTTACCTCCTCGCAGCCTATGAAAATGGCGGGCAGCAGGCAAAAATAAATATAAAGCACACTGCATTCCGGACAGAGCAGGGCGCAGTGATACAAGGGGATACGGCTGCGAAAAAACTGGCCCTTGTTTTTACGGGAGATGAATTTGCTGACGGAGGAGAGGAAATCCGGTCTGCGCTAAAGAAGCACAACGTCAAAGCCTCCTTTTTTCTAACGGGTAGATTTTATCGCAATGTGCAGTTTAAAAATCTTGTGCAGGAGCTGAAAGGCGACCGGCATTACCTTGGCGGGCATTCCGATGTGCACCTGTTGTATTGCGATTGGAAAAAACGGGACAGCCTGCTGGTCACCAGGGATCAGTTTAACGGAGATCTGCAGGCAAATTACTCGGCAATGGCCAATTTCGGGATCAAAAAGGAAAATGCCAGGTTCTTTTTACCTCCCTATGAATGGTACAATCAGACGATTGCGGACTGGACCATGGAAAGCGGGCTTACCCTGCTGAACTATACACCGGGCACGCGCTCAAATGCCGATTATACTTATCCTGAAATGGGTAAGAGCTACCGGTCTTCTGACGAGATCTATCAATCTATACTGGATTATGAAAAAAAATCGGGCTTAAACGGTTTTTTGCTTTTAATGCACATCGGGACAGATGACCGGAGGACGGACAAGTTTTACCGGAAGCTTGACGAGCTGATCGTCCGCCTGAAGCGTCAAGGTTATGAGCTGGTTAAGGTTGATGAGTTGCTGAAGTCTGTAACGAGGTAAGACGGGCTATAAATACCGCTCTTTGATGACGCTGGTATGGTGCATGACATGACCGGCTGTGACATACAAAATGGCTCTTACCGTGATCTCTTTGCCTGAAGCAGTTCCTTTGCGGTCAAGTTCTGCTTCTGTCAGTGATTTGAAGAGGTAAAGGTTCGCTTTTCTAAGCAAAGCAAACTCATGGGACAGGCTGAGCAGGCTGCGGTCTGAAAAATGTGCATTGGCGACATAGTCATCTTCTTCAAAACCCGGCAGCGGCTGTTGTTCGCCCCTTGCGAAACAGGTCATCCGGTAGACAAACACCCGCTCTGTGTCTATAATGTGGCCAATGAGCTCTTTAATGGTCCATTTGCCGGGGGCATAAGCGTAGTCTGCTTTTTCAACGAGGCTGTTGATGAAATCTGTAAATTCAGTAACTTGTCTTTCCAGGATCTCAATGACATCTCCATCAACTAATTTGATGTAGGTTTCGCCCCATGCGGGGTACTCATGTGTTTGT
>NZ_DATHGC010000161.1:0-4328 GCF_035317785.1 Pedobacter sp.
TCTGCAGACTGCTGTTTTTTCCAGACTTCCAAAGCTGGCTCAAAAGCCCGGCCGATGTCATTCATATCCTTGTACTTTTTACTGATGTCAAACATCGTATTAAACAACTCGTCCATGCGCTTCAGTTCGTCATCATTAAAACCAGCTTTAGCAAATCCTGTCCTGCTTTGAGACTTCCAAAGCTCCATCCCTGAAATGCCCACACCTGCCATACTGACAATAAAAGCAATGTCCTTAGACTGATTGGCCGCTAAAGGTGCAATGATACCACCTTCGCTGTGCCCGATTAGTCCGATCCGCTTAGGATCTATTCCTTTCTGATTCTTTAAGAAATCTATGCCGGTCAGCACATCCTTAGCAAAGTCAGCAGAAGTAGCATTTGCGACCTCTCCCGTTGTTTGCCCGATTCCCCGGTCGTCGACCCTAAGCACCGCAATGCCATTCCGGCTCAGGTAATCGGCGAGTACCCAAAACAGTTTATGGCCAAAGATCGTCTCATCCCGGTCCTGCTGCCCAGATCCGGTGATCAAAATCACAGCAGGCACAGCTTTCTCTGTCCTGGGTACGGTCAGCGTAGCACCATATTGTATAGAACGGTCGGCATTTTGATAAGTTACCTGCTCTTCCTTATAAGGAAAAGGAGCTATAGGATTTTGCGGACGTTTACTTTCAGGTTGATTCTCTACTTGCTTTAAAGTAAGCGGCTGAGACGCACCCTGGTTCCAATTGCCGGTCAACTCGGTCCTGGAGGGATTAAAAGCGCCCGAAAATCCTCCCCCAATTACAGCTGAATAGGCCAAAACACTATCTGAAGAAATTTTCAGTGAAGAAACCTTTAAACCGAAAGCACCCTGATCAGGGCTATCAAAGACAGCTACCGATTCTTTGGTGGCACTGTCCCGGCTGATTTTCAGTATAATCCGGATTGCTCCCAGCTTTCCTTCCCAGGTAGTTTTAGACGCCAAACCTTGTGCAACAACCTCAGCAGCTGAGCCGATCAAAAAAAACAGAATAAAGAGAGAACTGTGAATTTTTCGAAGCGTTAATATTTTCATAAAACAAATCTAGTGCTGGCTAAAATAGTATTTTATACCCTATTAAGTATTTTATATTTTTTTTGGGAAATTTATCCCCGAGCGCGCGTTGTGGTCATTAGCTTATTTGACCATATTTGTCTCAATAGTGTATAGTGCATACGGTAATACCGAGTGTCTCCAGGAGTAAAAAGAAATTTAAAAAAATAACCATGAGAATTACCTACAGTTTCGACAAAACACCCGGCATCGATCAGGTCATTGAACTTTATGAAAACGCCGAATTACCCCGGCCGCTTTCTGACAGAGAGAGAATGCAAAAGATGTACGATAATTCCAATCTGATCATAACAGCATGGGACGGAGATCTTTTGGTCGGAGTGTCCCGATCAATTACGGATTGGGCTTGGAGCTGCTATCTGGCTGACCTTGCAGTCAGGAAATCACACCAAAAAGAAGGAATCGGGAGAGCACTGATAAAATTGACCAGGGAAAGAGTGGGCGAGCAGTCCATGGTGCTGCTTTTATCGGTTCCCACAGCCCTGGAGTATTACCCCAAGGTCGGATTTACCAAACAGGAAAGTAGTTTTATATTAAACAGAAAAGAATGAGTACTCATCCATCCTTGTAAAGATTTGCCGGTACATCAAGATTGATTTCATGTGAGTATGAAAAAGAGTAAACGTTAAATTCATAAACTGAATATACCTAGGTTATTTGTTTTTTATTAGCTTTAAGAAACCATTTTAATCATTAAACATGAAATTACTATTGACGCTTATGATGAAATGAAGCTGCCGGTATTTGTTTTATTGACCATTGCGGGGTTTTTTCCTTTTGAAGACAGGTTGCATGCCCAGTCCTACTTTGACGATTTTCTGAAGGACAATGGACTAAGCTTCAAGAAGCCGGCGGGCTATACCCTGAAAGTTTTGGGCAAAGACGAAGAAAACGAATATGATTGCCGATGCTACAAGCCACATGGGGGGCACGACCTGGTTTCCGGCGATTTCTATTTATACAATAATGACAAATCCGTCATTATCATGATACTAAACTATGGCTATCAACAATATGACGGGTGGCCCTATTGGCTTGACGACAACAAAATGTTCTTCGACAATACTGTCACAAAAGCCGATACCAGCAAATACCCGGTCAGGTTTTACAGCAGCATTGAACTGAAACCATTTAATGCAGACGCAGCCTCAGAATTTACCCGCAATTGCAAGATTCCAGGAAACCCGCCAGGTTACCCGGCCAACCGGTTCATAAATATATCAAAAGCCTACCAGAGCAATTTGTTCATCACCTACCTTTTTAAAGACACCGTCAGGAGCAGACAGGACAAGATCATCAGTGAAACCAAAAATATGTTGACCTATACCGTCAATAAAAACCAGACCTTCAGCAAAGCAGACCTGTTAAAAAAATACCGGGCACAGCTCAACCTCAGCAAAGAGATGGACAGCCTGCCCACCCTTTGGAACAGGGGAACTTTCTACAACCGTCTGTTCTATTTTAGCCGTGAGCAATATGCCCTCAGGGTTGGACATACCATCATTAGCATACAATTTCCTGTAAACCACTATTGGCCCTACTACAATAGCAAAACCAGACCACCTTTTTTTGCGAATAACCCGCAAGCCGAAGCATCGCTGTCCGACTCGGAGCAGGAGGAACTCATCAAAGCAAACCAGGACTATAAAAAGTACCAGACACTTGCCCGCGGCGCACCGGTCACCCTGACTAAGGAGCAATTAAAAACCCTGGGCGCAGACGAGGGATACATCTTTGATTTTGAAACCAATGCCAATGACCTTTATAGGGATAAATACCGCAAATGCAAAGTCGTGGTGGCCCATAAGAACAACCTTGGAACCCTGCTGCTCAAATACTATTACCTTTCAAATGGCAATGCGGTCGATCAACTGATCACAAAAACAATGGGCTTTGCAAAATTTAGCGGCGGAGATTTAACCGGAGCGGGCAATACTTGTATATATCCTTTTTAAATATCCATTGGCGAAACAGCACGATCAGCTTAACCGGATATCCGGCCTGCAAAGCTTGTCTTTTTCTCTAATAAAAGAGCGCATAGTCTGTGTTTTTTCACAAAACTAATGATTAAAAGGGTAAAAAGACAAGCAGGAATCCCCTAATAAATAACGAGCACACTACACCTCAAATAACCATTTTCTATTTTTTGAGACCGCTTATTTTCATCAAAAACGTTTAAATTGAACTTAGCTTCCAGTAAATATCCTGAATCACGTTTTTGCAGACTTATGATCTCAAACTTTGACTCTTTTTGATCAGCTTGCGTAACTGAAGCAGGTTTGCCCAAATCCGATTGACTATATGATTTCAAATCACCGCGATCACTTATAACTCTGATTGCAATTCCGGATATAGAATTGTCCCGCCAAAAATCTGTTGAATATTTATACCTTCCCACAGAAAACATATCCGTTTTATTTTTTGGGTAATATAAATATCCTCCGTTATTTTCCTGTGTAGATTCTGTTTCACTATTACTGTACACCTTTATGAATGAAATGATCATAAAAGAACCATTGGCCTTAATGGTGTAGTCCCTTACAAACAAAATGGAGTCTTTATCGCCCTGTAACAAATAGTTGAAGTTAACACCTGAAGTAATCTTAAGGTTTGATTGTGTGGTGAGTGTTGTTCCCTTTTCAATTTTGCCTGATGTATACGCTTTTCCATCAATCGTAAACGATGCTGAATCCTTAAGTATTTCCGAAGGTGCTTGAGGTTCCGATAAAGGCATGTCTTTCTGACACGCAACAAATAAAAATAGAGCGATAGCAAGGCCCGGTAAATTTTTAGATTTCATAGAGATGACGTCATTTATGTGTACACAAAACTATGAAAAAATCACGTCCCAAAGAAACCTTCTTCCAGCGTGTTATAACGCTCCATCGTCTTCTGCAATTGCGCTTTCATTTGCTTCACCAAAATCCTAGGCCCCAATACTCTCATTTTAGCGCCAAAACCCAGCAGCTCCCGCTCCAGTTCAAAATTAAGGATTACCCTTATACTGAATACTTTACCTGTTTCATCTTCCCTCAGCAACTTTTGAGTATGATGTAATGGCTTAGTAATGACATAGGGTGCATTGTCGCTATCTATCCAGAATACAACCTCACAGTCCCGCTGTCCGGGAGATTTAGTAACCCCGATCAGGTCATTATAGTAAGCAGCAAGATCTAGCGTAGTATTTTCCCGGTAAGGCGCCTCATGATCCTCAATAGATTGTATGCGGTCCAG
>NZ_DATHGC010000162.1:0-7661 GCF_035317785.1 Pedobacter sp.
GAGAGTTAACGGGGACATCAAAACTGAGACTCTGGAGATCGAAATGGGCGCACAGTATAATGGCAAGCTGGAAATGAAGCAGTTAATAAAAGCCGAAGAAAAAATGGCTGAGCATTAAAACTTTTTAATGCTGATTAAAAAGTCTACTTTTATGCCATAATAGTATTATATAAGTTATATTGGATTTTAAAGATTTTAATTTTAACCCTGATTTGTTTGAGGGTTTACAGGCAATGGGATTTCGCAATGCCACTCCTGTTCAGCAGGAAGCCATACCGCTCATTTTAAGCAAGAAAGATTTAATTGCCTGCGCGCAAACAGGGACCGGAAAGACAGGTGCTTACCTGCTGCCGATCATGAACATGATTGCCGGTACAGAGGACCGTCACAACAACACGCTGATCCTGGCCCCGACACGGGAGCTTGCGCAACAAATAGACCTGCAGGTGGAAGCGCTTTCCTATTTTACCAACATCAGCTCGCTGACCGTATACGGAGGCGGAGACGGGATTGCGTATGAACAGCAAAAACGTTCGATGCGTGAGGGGGTTGACATCATCATTGCTACGCCCGGACGGTTGATTTCCCACCTTTCATCGGGTGTTTTGAAACTTGATCAGCTGCAGCACCTGGTTCTGGATGAGGCTGATCGTATGCTCGACATGGGCTTTTATGATGACATCATGAAGATCGTGAGTTACCTGCCTCACAAAAGGCAGACAGTGATGTTTTCGGCCACGATGCCGCCCAAGATCAGAAAACTGGCGGGTAGTCTCTTAAACCACCCTGAGCAGATTAGTCTTGCAATATCTAAGCCGGCTGAAGGAATATCACAGCAGGTATATCTGATCGGTGATGAGCAAAAGGTGCCTTTATTGACATCCATTTTGAAAAATGGCGACTATAAAAGCATCATTGTTTTTGCTTCAACAAAGGAAAAGGTAAAAAATCTGGGTAAGGTTTTCCGGAATCTGGGTCTTAAAGCAGAGGCATTTCATTCTGATCTTGGACAAAGTGAAAGGGAAAGCATATTGCTCAAATTTAAAAACAAGCAATTGCCCATTATCATTGGTACTGATGTCCTGAGCCGTGGTATTGACGTGGAGGGAATAGACCTGGTCATCAATTTTGATGCTCCGCATGATGCAGAAGATTATGTGCACCGCATAGGACGTACAGCCAGAGCAGCTTCCAAAGGAACAGCAATTACGCTGGTCAATAACAGGGATAAGCGCAAGCTTGTCAATATCGAAAAACTGATTGAAAAGGAAATTGAGAGGATGCCTTTGCCTGAGCATCTGGGTGAAGCACTTGCTGAAGGGACAGTGGAGCCGTCCAGGGCAAGACCTGCCCATACAGACAAACCGAAACGCAAATTCTGGAAGAAAAAGCCTGCGAAAAATACCGGGGTTTAGTCTGAATCCGCTATAATTTCAACGGTGGGTTTTGTATCTTTACTTTTATGCAAAACCTACCTCCTTTAGCCGAACGTATGCGTCCGCAGAGTCTGGACGAGTATGTTGGCCAGCAGCATTTAGTTGGGCCGGATGCAGTACTTCGCAAAGCGATACAAAGCGGACAATTACCTTCCATGATCTTTTGGGGCCCTCCGGGTGTAGGAAAAACTACGCTTGCTTACATTATTTCGCAAACCCTGGACCGGCCGTTCTTTAACCTGAGTGCGATAAACTCCGGTGTAAAGGATATCCGCGATGTGATCGACAAAGCGGCCCAGCTGAAGGATAGCTTTTTGGGCTTGCCAATCCTTTTCATAGATGAGATCCATCGTTTCAGCAAATCACAACAGGACAGCTTACTGGGCGCTGTGGAGCGCGGCCTGGTGACGCTTATTGGTGCTACCACAGAGAATCCTTCTTTTGAGGTGATCTCAGCGCTGCTTTCCAGGTGCCAGGTGTACATTTTAAAGGCGCTGGATGAGGATGAGCTCTCGGGCTTGCTGCAAACGGCAATAAAACAGGATGTATTGCTCAAAGAAAAAAAAATAATCATAAAAGAACACGAGGCGCTGATCAGGCTTTCCGGCGGGGATGCAAGAAAACTGCTGAACGTGCTGGAGATAGCGGTGAATGGCATTGGTGGCAATAAAATAGTACTGACCAATGAAAATGTACTTTCCCATGCGCAGCAGAACCTGGCTTTGTATGACAAGGCGGGAGAACAGCATTATGACATCATATCGGCATTTATCAAATCCATACGGGGCAGTGATCCTAATGCGGCGGTATATTGGCTGGCACGTATGATTGAGGGAGGAGAGGATCCCTTGTTTATAGCCAGAAGATTATTAATTCTGGCCTCAGAAGATATTGGAAATGCAAATCCGAATGCGCTGCTCCTTGCAAACAATTGTTTCCAGGCCGTAAATGTGATCGGCTTTCCTGAATCAAGGATCATCCTGTCCCAGGCTGTTACCTACCTTGCCTCGTCGGCAAAAAGCAATGCGTCTTATGAGGCCATAAATAAAGCACAGGCTTTGGTGAAACAAACCGGCAATCTGCCAGTTCCGCTACATATCAGAAATGCACCGACAAAATTGATGAAGAACATCGGTTACGGTAAGGATTATCAATATGCCCATGGCTATGAGGGGAATTTTTCTGATCAGGAGTACTTTCCGGAGGAGCTTAGCGGGACAAAATTGTATGACCCCGGGAAAAATCCAGCTGAAGAAAAACTGAGAGAAAAGCTAAAACAGAACTGGAAAAACAAATATAAATATTGATATGCTCTCTACCTTTTTAAATCATCAATGGAAGGCCTTCCGGAGGTCCAGGAATAAGGGCGGGACGATTGCTGCCCAGATTTTTATGGGCTTTATGGTCCTTTATCTATTGGCCATAGCGCTTTTTCTGGGCTTTATGCTGCAGGAAATCATACCTAAGGTCTTTCCGGGGAAAGACATGATGTTCGTTTTTAACGGCTTCATCCTGTACTATTTTGCCCTGGATTTTGTGATGCGGATTCAGCTTCAGGACCTCCCGACGCTAAGCATTGTTCCATATTTGCACTTGAACATCCCAAGGAACAAGATCGTAAGTTTCTTAAATGTGCGTGCGGTATTTACCGCCTTCAACCTTTTTCCACTGATCCTTTTCCTGCCATTTTGCAGCACGGCCGTTGCCCGGTCCTTTGGTCCTTTGACGGCAGTGATGTATTGCATATCGATCATAGGGCTCTGTATTTTTAACAATTACCTGGCATTGTATATAAAAAGGCTGACCACTAGTAAGGCATATCTGATCTTTGTGGTTATGGGCTTTATCGCGGCGATCGGATTAATGGAATACTTTAAGGTATTTTCAATAGCGGGTCTGTCGAATAGCACTTTTATTTTCATTGCCAGAAACCCTTTCGCCGCACTTGTATTCCCGGCAATGGCGGGTGTGGTTTTCCTTATCAATGCCAATTACCTCAGAAGAAATCTGTATACTGAGGACCTGACAAATGGTGAGGCGAAAAAGGCAAGCACAGACTATCCTTTCCTGGACAGGTTTGGAGAGATGGGCACATTGATCGCCCTGGAACTGAAATTGATATTCAGGCATAAAAGGCCTCGATCCGCAGTCATTGTGAGTCTTATTTTTATTTTTTACGGCTTTCTTTTTTATAAGGAACACCTGCTGTCCACAAATTCATTTGCCATGATGGTCTTTGCCGCTACTTTTATGACGGGAAGTAATATCAGTATTTATGGACAATTTATGTTTGGCTGGCAGGGTGCCCACTTTGACGGGTTGATGGTGAGCAAAATCAACATCAGGAATTTCATTAAGGCCAAGTTTTTGATGTTCACGCTGGCTTCTACCTTAATGACGCTGGTCGTAAGTCTGTATGGTTTTATCAGCTGGAAGATATTGCTGATCCAATTTGCTGCTTATCTGTACAATGTTGGATTTGGAACAGTGATCATCCTCTATTTTGCTACCCGGAATTACAAAGCAATAGACCTTTCAAAAAGTTCAGGTTTTAATTACCAGGGTGTGGGTGCGAGTCAGTTTGTGCTGTTATTGCCCTATTTCCTGACACCTTACCTATTCTATACTCCTTTTGCTCTTGCAGGCCTCCCTTATCTGGGGATTGCCTGCATTGCCTTCGTGGGTTTGCTGTCACTAATAACCCGTAGTTACTGGGTGGAGTTTATATTCCGGGAATTCGATAAAAGAAAATATAAAATTGCCGCTGGCTTTAGAGAAGTACCATGATTTTAGAGATTACGAATTTAAAAAAAGTATACGGCGATAAGACCGTAGTGAATGTTCCTCTGCTGACGATAAATGAAGGCGAGACCATAGGTTTGGTGGGAAACAATGGCGCCGGAAAAACGACTTTGTTCCGGATGGCACTTGACCTGATCAGGCCGGACGGCGGGGAAGTGCTTTCCAGGGGCGAAAATGTATCTTCCGGTGACAACTGGAAAAACTATACCGCCTCCTATCTGGACGAAGGCTTTTTGATCGACTACCTTACCGCAGAAGAATATTTTATTTTTATCGGAAGCCTGCATAACCTGACTGCGGCCCATGTAATGGACTACCTCAAAAAATATGAGGAGTTTTTTAACGGGGAGATCCTGAACAGGGGGAAATACATCAGGGATTTTAGCAAAGGGAATCAGAATAAAGTTGGCATTGCTGCTGCATTGATGCAAAACCCTGAGCTGCTAGTCCTGGACGAGCCTTTCGCCAATCTGGATCCAACAACCCAGATCAGACTTAAAACGATAATCAAATCCTTAAAACAGGAAAAGAATATGGCTACGCTGATCTCCAGTCATGACCTGAATCATGTGACGGATGTATGTGACAGAATCATTCTTCTGGAAAAAGGTAAGATCATAAAAGATTTCATGAAGGACGAAAATACGCTGAAAGAGCTGGAAGAGTATTTTTCTGAATAATTCCTGCTGTCCTAAATTTGGGTCGATTATGCGTCAGATAACCTGATATCATATCCCATTTGCGGCGCTAACTTGTTGTCAAATTGTTTGTTGTAATCATAATGCGACAGCAATTAAAACTGGCATTAGGTTTGAGTAGTGCTCACAGCAAATAAACTATAGCATTATGATTACTTCAAAATTTAAAATAGCAACATTCAGCGTAGCATTGGCTCTTGGGGCAATGACCTTCCAGGGTTGCGATAGCTTGACAAAAACACAAAAAGGAGCAGGAATAGGTGCTGCCGCAGGCGGTGTATTGGGTGCGATCATTGGGAAAAAGGCCGGTAACACTGCAGTAGGCGCGATCATAGGTGCCGCAGTAGGCGGCACAGCGGGTGGTTTCATCGGTAAGAGAATGGATAAACAAGCAGCGGAAATTCAAAATGCAATTCCTAATGCGGAAGTTATCCGCGAGGGTGAGGGTATTATTGTGAAATTTGACAGCGGTATATTATTTGGATTTGATAAATCAGAATTGACTGCCCAGGCAAAATCAAACGTGAAGTCTTTAGCAGGTTCGTTAAATCAATATCCTGGAACAGACATTAAAGTGATCGGCCATACTGATAATAAGGGCACTGAAGCGTATAACATGGGCTTATCGGAAAGAAGAGCTGCGGCAGTTAAAGCATACGCTGTGTCTCAGGGTGTGCCCACATCAAGACTGATCACTGTCGGTAAAGGTTTTTCAGAGCCGATTGCGGATAATGCCACTGAAGAAGGAAGAGCTGCTAACCGCAGGGTCGAGGTGGTTATTGTTGCAAATGAGCAGTTGAAAAAAGAAGCACAGCAGCAAGGAAAATAAAACAAGTACATTTACATCTACCTATATATAGAAAAAACCCGTTGTACTTTGTACTTCGGGTTTTTCATTTTTAATCTTTATGGCATTATTCGTAAATATCTTCAAAGTATGCTATTGCCAGTGATTTGATGAGCAGTTCCTGCTCCATTAAGGCATATGAAGGAATGGGTTTTATCAGGTTCCAATGCGGCCACCCATCCTGATCAAGGCCTTCGAGCTCATAGAAACCCATTTCACTCAACAGGCGGCAAGTGGCGATGTGCATTAATTCTTCTTTCTGCCTTTTGCTAAATTTACCCGGTCCTTTTCCCAATTCCTGGACTCCGATCAGGAACAGGATTACTTTCAGATCAGGTGTATCAGAATCGAATTCCTGTGCTATTTTTTGTTGCAAAATTTTCCATTTTGCATGTATTTCTGCAGGTTTCATATTGCAAAGATACGATTAGCGTATAAGCTTTATTGCAATAACAATCACAGTAATAAAAATATATACCTATGAAAATTTATGGTTTAGCAAAGCGATTTATTATTTTTAGCGTATGAAAGAAATTGTAACCGGCTTAATGGCCTATGGTATGTCAGGAAAAGTTTTTCATGCCCCGTTTGTAAACGCGCATCCAGGATTTAAACTACATGCTGTAACCGAAAGAAACAAAAAGATTGCTGCCGCTGATTATCCTGGCGTGATTAGCTACGATACCATAGAAGACCTGATCTCTGATGAGGCTATCGAATTAATCATCATCAACACACCAAATTACACACATTATGATTATGCCGCAAAATCTCTGAGGGCGGGAAAACACATCCTGGTCGAAAAGCCTTTTACAGCCACTGCTGCGGAGGCTAAAGAGTTATTTGAACTGGCTGACAGTGTTGGAAAAAAAATATTCTTTTATCAGAACAGAAGATGGGACAGTGATTTTACTACTGTCCGTGAAGTGATACAAAGCGGAAAACTTGGGAAACTAAGTGAGGTACATTTCCGTTATGACAGGTATAGAGCTGCCATAGGGCCAAAAACCTTTAAGGAAGAACCTTTGGCTGCCAGCGGTCTGATGTATGACCTGGCACCACATTTATTGGATCAGGCCATTAGTATTTTTGGGAAGCCGGATTCCTTCTATAAAATCCTCGGTAAGAATCGCAAAGACACAAAAGTTGATGATTATTTCTCCATACACCTGAGTTATCCCGATAGTGTCAATGTATTTGTTCATGCAAATTTATTATTGGTTGATCCGCTGCCTGCCTTCGTTGTGAACGGTTCTTCAGGATCTTTGCAGAAAAAGCGCACTGACATCCAAGAAGAACAACTACTGAAACATATGAAACCGGACAACCCGGTTTATGGCATTGAACCTGAAGGAAACGAAGGAAAATTAACACTTATTGATGAAGACGGAAACAAATCAGTTCATCTTCTCCCATCTGAAAGGAGCAACTACCTGCCATTGTTTGAAGCCGTTTACCAGAGTATCGTAAATGACGTGCAATATCCGGTAAGCCGCGACCAGGTTCTTACACAATTGGAAATCCTCGAGGCTTAGTATATCAAAAAAACATTTGTCACAAAAGGACCGGGCACCGTGCCAGTCCTTTTGTGATTTTAAAGACTTCCCAATAGTGCTACAGTAAATTCGGTAGGCACTTCAATGTGAGGGATGTGTCCGCAACCGTCAAATTCGATGATTTTGGCTCCCGGTATCTTGGCCGCTGTTTGCTTCCCCAATAGTTTATATTGCCCGTATATCGCCTGTTGATCCGGACTAAGCAACGATTTACCAATAATTGTCTTGTCTTCCTTTCCGATAAATAAAACTGTCGGCACCCGGATGTTGTAAAATTCGTAAACGACCGGCTGTTCATAGATCATGGTATAAGTCATTGCAG
>NZ_DATHGC010000163.1:0-16516 GCF_035317785.1 Pedobacter sp.
CACAACCAGGTGCTTACTCCATAAGTTACATTCAATGCCATACAGGTTTATTTGGTTACTTTCATTACCCCGTTCATGATCCTCCAGTGACCTGGGAAAGAACAGATGAACGGATAGTCCCCGACAACGGCAGGCACTTTAAACCTCAATTTAAATGTTTCTTCCGGATTTACCAAAGGCGTGTGGAACAATACTTCCGGCATATTCGGAACATATTGTTTTTCAGCCCCCTTAGGGTCCTGCGCCATTTTATCTGCCGCCGCACCCACCTTGTCCATGCTTCCTTTTTGAAGGATCAGCACATTGTGCTGCATGAAGTCAATATTGTCAAATACCAGCTCAACCGTATTTCCCGCTTTCACAGTAAATGTTTTTTGCGCAAACTTCATCGCATTTACGATCGGGCTGATCTTAATCACCTGGTCCACTTTTCCGGCGGCGCCTGCATCAGCAGTCCCCTTAGCCTGATCGGCTTTAGCCGGCATTTTTCCATCGCCCGCAGGCATCACATGGTCCGCATGGGTATCTGTACCAGCTGTTTTTACGTGTTTGGCAATCGCCACTTTAAGCGCCACACTGATCCAGCGGTCTTCGCTGTTCTGGCTCAGACCGGCGGCAGCCTGTAGTTCTTTACCTGTCTCAACCGATTCAGGAAGGTCCGCGACCTTAAGCACAGCTGCCAAACGGGTATTTAAACTGGCATCATTCAGCAGTCCGGCTTTTGTGATTGCCGCCAAAGCAGCCGAATTTGCAGGCAGTACCTGCAATGCTGCTTTACGCACGCCCGCAGAAGGATGAGACAGAGCCTCAACCGCAACACCGAAAGCTTCAGTATTTGATCCGTCGAGCAAACCCAGACCATGCAAAGTCCATAACGCGTGGATCGCACCCGGGTTAATGCCCAGCTCGTCCACCGATTTATCGCGGATCAGCTTGTACAGTTCCGGTACTATCGATTTCTTTCCCGATTCCACAATCAGCCTTTGAGCGGTTGTGCGCCAGAACATGTTGTCGCTTTTCAATCCGCTGATCAGCGACTGATCATCATTTTTATCGAGCGATTTTATTTTGGAAGGCACCGCCTTGTTGTAGGTAATTTTATAGATCCTGCCATGGGTACGGTCCCTCAATGGGTTGATGTAAGCATTACCTTTACCATTCTCAAATCCGGGAGGGGTAGGGTTGTGCTGAATGATGAAATTGTACCAGTCCAGCACCCAAACTGAGCCATCAGGACCCACTTCAGTGGCGACAGGGCCGAACCACTCATCCGCGCTGGCTACAAAGTTCCAGGCGTCTTTTTCAGTAAAACCAGAACCTTTAGGCTCAATAGCCGCCTGGTGCACCACACGTCCTGTAGGTTCATTGACAAACGCTATACGGTTCCAGTATTCCTTAGGAAAATTCCTTGCCGTATACAAACTGTGACCTGCTGCGGCTGTAAAACCATTGAATACATCTACCTGACGCAGGTTTTTGGTGACCACATGCATGGCGTAGTGGCCGTCTATCTTATCCACAGACTTGTTTGGCGCCACACCGATCTTTGTCAGATAAGGTGAAGGAATACCAAGGAACGCACTGTGTGTATTGTTGGCAGTAGAAATGAGCACATCATTATTTTCAGAAAAACCAAGTCCCCAGGTGTTGTTGCTGGTAGCGCCCAGGAACTCCAGGTTCTTGCCATCTATGCTGAAATGGTATACCCCCTGGCTGAATTTCAACTCCTCAGTACCAATCGTTCCCTTAAAGCCGGAATAACCTACGGTACCCCAAACCTGGTTGTCCAGGCCATACCTCAGGTTGGAAGGACCAGCATGCGTATCAAAAGTACCCCATCCGGTGATGATTTTTTCCCTGACATCCGCTTTGTCATCGCCATCCGTATCTTTCAAAAAGATAAAATCAGGAGCCTGTGAAATGATGACCCCGCCATTTGCGAAAACGATGCTGGTCGGGATGTTAAACTTATCTGCGAAAATGGTGAACTTGTCCGCTTTACCATCACCGTTGGTATCCTCACAGATCTTGATCCTGTCCTGTCCTTCACCCTTGACATCCCTTACGGTGTTTGGATAGTCAATGGTCTCCACAATCCACAAGCGGCCTCTTTCATCCCATGCCATCGCAATAGGCTTCAGGATATCCGGCTCAGCAGCAAACAGTTCCATTTTAAAGTCTGCAGGGACCTGGGTCATCAGCTGTGATTCCGCAGGGCTCAGAGGCGCCTGCAATTGGAAGCCGCCAGGCCTTTTCTCATAATTCGGAAGCTTGGCATCAGAATATTCAGCTACTGGTTTCGCCAGCTTGTTCCATTCTTTTTTAGCAGCATCGTTCACTGCCCAGAGTATACCGTTTTCCAGTAATTTCAGGAAATCCGGGTTTTTCCAGGTGCGTTCATCATGGCCATAGGCGGTATAAAACACTTTGCCTTTGCCATATTTCTTCACCCAGGTATAAGGCTCGTGATGGTCACCTTCTACACGTTCAGTAACCACATGAATATCCTTGGCGATCTTGTCATGTACATAAGTCTCATCCCAGGTGGTAAATGCAGTTACGCCCTTCATCACCGGGTGTTTCGCATCCACAATAGTCGCTGCAAATTCGCCGGTTTTATGCGTTTTAAATTGTCCGCCTACCATATTGATGTATTCCGGAGAATTTTGGAAACAAAAAGAAGCGCAATGCACCGGGATAAACCCTTTGCCGCTTTTCACATAATCCAGCAATGCTTTTTCCTGCGAAGGTGTGATCTGGTCATGGTTTGAATAGATCATCAGCCCGTCGTATTTGGCGAGATTGGCCGCATTCAGGTCATCAGGGTCGGTAGTGTACGAAATGTTGATCCCGCTTTTAAAGAACTGCTGTGAAATGATCTCCGCGAATTTCTCTGAAAAATGATGCTCACTCTTGTGTCCGAGCAGCAATATTTCCAGTCTGCGGGATTTCGGGTCCGCCAAAATGTGGGATTTTGTATCCTTTATAAACGTGCCCTTGAAATTGATAATGGCCGCCAGACAGATGACAAAAATAGCTAAGTATTTCTTCATGAATTAAAATGATTTGGTTAGATACTTCTTTACAAAAACTAATCTCCGCAAATAAGCCCGCAAAACCTTTTACTTTTTTGTCTAATGCTGACTGTATTATGTCATTTCAGATCTATTAATTGGATAAATGAAAACAAAAAAGAATATAATGACTACTCATAACGGAGCGCTTCTATCGGATCCAGTTTCGATGCCTTCAATGCAGGATAATAGCCAAAGAAAATTCCTGTTATCGCACAAACCAAAAAAGATATTACAATAGAGAATTCCGAAATTACTGTAGGCCAGTTCAATGATGCCGGAACTATTAGTGCTGCAGAAATCCCCAGTATAACACCTATAATCCCTCCGGTTATACTAATTACAATAGCTTCTATCAGAAATTGTAATAAAATATCAATCCCTCTTGCCCCTATTGACATCCTCAAGCCTATTTCACGGGTTCTTTCCGTAACAGAAACGTACATAATGTTCATAATCCCTATTCCACCGATTACCAGGGAAATGCTTGCCACGGCGGTTAACAATGCCGTCATCATGCTTCCTGTAGAATTCATCATGGTCATCAGTTCAGCCTGCGTTCTTACCTGAAAATCATCTTGCTCCCCATCTCTTAAACGATGTGTTTCTCTCAGCTTACTGCTTATTTCAGCAACGGCAGCAGCTGAAGCAGCTTCACTCGTTGCAGAAGCATAGATCTGTCCGAAGTAAATAGATGATAAAATCCTTTTCTGAACAGTGGTGTATGGGGCGATAATAATATCATCCTGATCCTGGCCAAAGTTACTTGGGCCCTTAGTGGTAAGTACTCCTATGACCTGAAAAGGAATCTTCCCAAACCGGATGATTTTCCCAATCGGATCTTCTCCGTTAGGAAACAAGTTATCAACCACTGTTTTACCTAACAAACAAACTTTAGCTGATGACCTTACATCCTGTTCAGAGAACATGATCCCTTCTTTTACCGAAAGCTTTCTGATGTCCAGATATTCCGGGCTTACGCCCTGAATACTTGTTGGCCAGTTAGAAGCCCCATTGATTGATTGTCCGTTGGAAGATGCAAGTGGTGAGATCTCAGCAATATTAACTGCATTTTTTTTCAATGCATCCACATCCTTGATCGTAAGTGTTTTGAAACTGCTGCCCATCATTCTGGCGCCCCCGGGTTCATTACTATAAGGCATAATTGTAATCATATTAGAACCCATACCGGCCAGAGAAGCATTGATACTCTGTTTGGATCCTTCTCCAATGGACATCATGGTAATTACTGATGCTACCCCTATAATAATACCCAGCATGGTCAGCAATGCACGTAGTTTATTGCGTTGCAGCGCTTTAATTGCCAGTCTGATGAGATTGATAAATTTCATAATTTCTGTTTTAATAGTCGTCTGCAGCAGGAAGAGAAACCAGAGCTTCTTTTGCCAAACGAACGTGTTTATTCATTGAATCTTTTTGGACCCTGCCATCCCTTAGCATAACAGTTCTGGTGCTGAATGCGGCAATATCCGGTTCGTGAGTAACGAATACAATTGTTTTACCGTTTTGGTTCAGTTCCTGCATCAGGGCTATGATCTCATAGGATGTACGTGTATCCAGGTTTCCTGTGGCCTCATCAGCAAGAATCATAACAGGTTCATTGACCAGTGCCCTGGCTATGGCGACACGTTGTTGCTGGCCTCCTGATAACTGGTTCGGCATATGATCAAACCTTCCGTCAAGCTTTACGGCTTGTAAGGCAGCAATAGCCCGTTCTGTTCGTTCCTTTGTGCCAATTAATGGATTATAAAGCAATGGAAGCTCCACATTTTCAAGCGCTGAGGTTCGTGGCAATAAGTTATAAGACTGGAAAACAAAGCCAATCTTATTGTTCCTTAATTTGGCCAGTTCATCCCTGGTAAGTTCTTTTACATTCACATTATCCAGCATATAGGTTCCCTCAGTTGGTTTATCAAGGCAACCCAGTATATTCAACAGCGTTGTCTTTCCGGAACCACTACTGCCCATTATTGTTAAAAACTCGCCCGAATTGACATCAAATGAAACATCCTTTAATGCCCTCACCGTTTCGGTACCCATTTTAAACTCTCGTTTTACGTTTTGTATTTGAAGGATCTTGTGGCTCATCGGTTAGGTACCCCCCCTCTTCTTTGCGGCATAAATGGGCTTGCGGCAGCAGCAGGAACTCCTGTAGCGGCATTCACCATACCTGTAACAACGGTATCATTTTCAGTTAGCCCATCCAATACCTCTGCATGAGTATTATCATTTAAACCTGTTTTTATCCTTTTCTGTATAAGTTTCTGTCCTTGCAGCACCCATACAAAAGATGGTTCAGTTCTCCCAGTCTCTGAACCGCCCATGCCACCTCTTCTGCCAGGTCCTCTGCCTGGCAGTGGTACTATCTCATAATTTTTCATCAAGCCGGAATCCGGATTAAATTTCAGTGCCTGAGCAGAAACCAGTAAAGCATTCTTAACTTCTTTAGTGTAAATTATAATATTTGCCGTCATGCCCGGTTTTAATTTCTTGTCATCATTTGGAGCGTCGATAAGCGTAGCGTAAGTAACCACATTCGAGGATATGGAGGGTTGCAGCCTGATATCCTTTACTGTTCCGTTAAAAGTATCATTGATAAAAGCGTCGACTGTAAAAGTTGAACGCTGACCTTTAACCACATTACCTATATCGGCCTCGTCCACCTTGGCCTGAACCTGCATTTTGGTGATGTCTTTCGCAATGGTAAAAATGGTTGGTGTATTAAAGCTTGCAGCAACTGTCTGCCCGATACTTACACTTCTTCCCAGCACCACACCATCAATCGGAGAATAGATCTGAGTAAAAGAAAGATTCTTTTCCGCCGATCTCAGCTGCGCTTTCCCATTGCTCACGTTGGCAGTGGCAACCTGCAAGGTGTTAAGGGCCTGATCGTATTCGGCCCGGCTGATAGAGCCTGTTTCAAACAATTGCCTTTGACGATTAAAGTTTGCCTGCTGATAGGCCTGGTTGCTTTGAGATTGTGCCAGGCCGGCTTTTGCCTGATCAACCGATGCCTGTATTAAGGTTTTATCCAATTCTGCAAGCAGCTGCCCTTTTTTAACTGTTGAATTAAAATCAGCATACAGTGCGGAAATGGTTCCCGATACCTGCGTTCCGACCGTTACAGTGTCTACCGGCTGCACCGTTCCGGTTGCGGTAACACTAGTTGAGATGGACCCTTTTACAGGTTGCTCCTTAGTTAACACGAGCGGCTGTTCCTTAGTCCTTAAAAAGAAGTACCATACCAAACCAAGTACAACTATAATGGAAATAACAATTAGAATAATTTTTCTGGACTTCATGACTTATAATTTAATGGGTGTACCCAAGTAAAACTCATAGATTCTTACAGCCAGGGCCGCATTGTATTTTGCTTGTATGTACGATTGCAAAGCCTGTATATACAGGTTCCTTTGCTGATAAAAATCGACAATATTCGCTGCACCGATCTTTAACTCCTGATTGGCAATGCGATATACTTCCTGGTTGTATTTTAACTGCTCTGTAGCCGATGCAAACTGGTTCTGCGAATTTTGAGCATTGATATATGCCTGCTCCGTATTTAAGGCCAGGGTAGTCTTTGTATTTTCCAGGGTCAATTTAGATTGCGCTATTTCGATTTTCGCCTTAGCTACATTGGTTTTATTTTGTCTCCTGGTAAAAATTGGAATAGACAATGTCAACCCGGCCTGTTGATAAAAGTTATTGTCAAACTGTCTGAAAGCATTATAGGTTGGGTCTTTCGCATAGCTTGTACCCATACCAGCTCCCAGAGTTAGCGCAGGTAAATAACCGGATTTTGCTTTAGTAAGGCCGAGGTCTGAGATCTGCACACCTAACTCGGCGTTCTTTATTTCCGGACGGTTCTGTAAAGCATATTGCTGCACAGTGCTCAGATCGGTAATATTTCCGGTTGAAAGTACAGTGTCAGGTTTTATTACATCAAAATTCCTGAAGTCAGGTAACTGCAACAGTTGCTTAAGAGATATTTTATCCTGGCGCTCTGCATTTTCAGATGCAGTTAAATTATACTTATCTGAGGCAAGCTGCGCCTCAAATTGAGCAACAACTTTGCGTGCAGCAGACCCGGCGGCAAACTGGCGCTTTGCCTGTTCAAGCTGCGCTTCAGATGTTTTTACCAAATCCAGATAATAAATGATACTTTCTTTATCTACAAGAATATTAAGATAAGCTTGTGTGATTTGTAAAGTAATATCATTTTCGCTTTCCAGGATGCTAAAATTAGAAGCCTGTACTGAAAGGTCCTTTTGCTTAATGTCGGATTTAAGATAACCCCCATTGTAAAGCGTCCATGAAGAACTCAATCCATATGACCCGGAATAATTAAGTGCGTTAGTGCTGCCATCCGTTGTCCTGTTATAATGGTTAAAGGATTGTGAGGCCGAACCATAAAGATCAGGCAGCAGAGCGGATTTCGCCAGCAACTGATCCTGCTCTGCACTTTGTTTATCCAGCTGTAAGCTTTTGATCTGAATATTATTGGTCTTCGCATACTGCAGACACGCGGCCAGATCCCAGACCGGCGGAAAAACTTTTGATGCTGTATCCTGACTAAAGCCCTTAAGACTAAAGCAGCCGATGCATAAAAGCAGCAGAATTTTAATTGTTGATCTTGACATATCTGTGTATAAAAAACTATATTAACAGATCAAATCAAGGGCTATTTACCATCTAAAAAAAACGCGATAGACCGGTACCGGAAACACCCCGACGGGGAGTCTGTACCAATCGACGGAAACATTTGCACTTATCTTGATAGGTTCCCTACCTTGTACACCATTAATACTGACTAAATTTTAATAGATGGTTTCAATAAAAAGCCGTTCCTATATTACCGTATTGCTTCATGTATTTTCATGGATGCTATTTGCTTTTGTGCTTTTTTTTCACCAGCCATTATCATGGAATATTACGGTTCCCTTCCAATTCTGGATTAAGCAGGGCTGTATTCTGATTATGCTTATTGTTGTATTCTATGTAAACAGTAAAATCCTGGTTCCGCAACTACTTCTAAAAAACAAGATACTTGCCTTTGTGCTGGTTATTCTGGTCATAGCCATTCTGGCCGGTCCATTTGTAAAGATCATTGAAGAAGCGTTGAACTTACCCGATCTTATGAATAAGGCATTCAGTCAACTGGGAAATCCCAGGCCTCCAAAAAGGTCAAATAGAATTGATGTCTTGCAGATCATGATGACTTTGTTTACGGTAGGTATCAGTACCAGTGTTACCCTGATTCAGAAATGGCAGGCCGATAAGCAAAGCCGGGAAACTCTTGAGAAAGAAAAGATAGGCTCCGAGCTTTCGTTTTTAAAAGCTCAGATCAATCCTCATTTCTTTTTCAATACACTAAATAATATCTATGCGCTGACTCATGTAGATATTGAGAAATCCAGAAGCGCACTGCATAAATTATCACGAATGATGCGTTACCTTCTTTATGAAACGCAAACGGGCATAACTCCCCTTAGCAAAGAGATATCCTTCATTGTAGATTATATTGAACTCATGAAGCTCCGCTTAAACGACACCACCACCGTGGTCTTTAAAGCGCCTGCACTTCAATCTGATCCCCGGATAGCACCTATGCTGTTCCTTCCTTACATTGAAAATGCTTTTAAATATGGCGTTAGCACAACCGAGCCTTCCGTAATATCAATAGACCTTGAATTACAGGATAAATACTTAACTATGATCGTAAAAAACTCCATATTTAAGAACAATTCGATAACGGCCGATGAATATGGTGGAATTGGCCTAAGGAACACCAAAAGAAGGCTGGAATTGTTATATCCGGGAAAGCATACCTTTAGAACCAGCACAACAGACGCCAAAGAGTTTATTGTTAACCTAAATCTGACCCTTGATGACACTGAATTGCATAGCAGTTGATGATGAACCATTAGCTCTGGGACTTATTTGTAGTTTTATTGAGCAAACACCTTTCTTAAAATTAGGCGGAAGTTTTTCGAGTGGGATAAAGGCTTTAGAAGCTTTGCATGAACATAACATAGATCTTATTTTTCTGGATATTCAGATGCCTGACCTAACAGGTATCCAATTGGCAAGGACTCTGGAAAGCAGACCCGGAGGCGTAAGACCAAGAGTGATCTTTACTACAGCTTTTAATAATTATGCAATAGAGGGATATAAGGTTGATGCGCTTGATTATCTGTTAAAACCGTACGACTATGAGGAATTTTTAAAAGCAGCAAATAAGGCCAGATCCTATGCAGAGCTGCTCAAACCCGCGCAGCAAGCCGGTCACCATTCAGAAGAATATATTTTCCTGAAGGTGGAGTACCAAATGGTTCGTGTAGAGATTAAAAAGATTGTTTACATCGAAGGATTAAAAGATTACGCCAAGATCTATTTGTTGACTGAAGCCAGGCCCTTATTGTCTTTGATTACCCTTAAGGCCCTCGAAGAAAAATTGCCTTCGCAGCAGTTTATGCGCATTCACCGTTCATTTATCATTGCGTTGGATAAGATTGAGTCTGTCAGCAAGAGCAGCGTACAGATCGGTGGTACAACTGTCAACATCGGAGAGCAGTATAAAGAGACTATGAGAGAATTTTTAAGCAACCGGATGTGAGCACATTGATGAAAGTAGCCATCCACAAATCCACCATTCCCGAAACGCAGATGTTTGTCATCAAAGAATTAGAAGACAAACACTTTGATCCGGTATGGCATTCACATTCCGAATACCAGCTTTTTGTGGTATTGAAAGGCACCGGCACCCGTTTTATCGGCGACAGCATCAAATCCTTTCGCGACACCGAACTGGTATTGACAGGCGCCGATCTGCCGCACCTGTGGCGCAGCGACGAAGCCTACTTCAAAAGGGACAACCAGCTGGGCATCCAGGGCATTGTGATCTACCTGCAGGAAAACTTTCTGGGCGAGCACATGATGGAAAAAGAGGAGATGCTCCTGCTCAAAAAACTGTTTAAGAAGGCTGCCAGAGGGCTGGAATTCTATGGAGAAAAGAGAGACCTGGTGATAGACATGATGAAAGAACTGATCCACATGCGCGGCCTGGAAAGCCTGATCGAGCTGCTGAAGATCCTCGACATCCTGGCGCACTCCAAAGAGTACCATTACATTTCGCATACGGAGTACAGCGGTCCCTTCAAAGAGAACGAAACCGATAGAATGAATAAGGTCTATGAATATGCGCTGGCCAATTTTCGCAAGAAGATCTCCTTGCCGGAACTTGCAGAAATGCTGTTTATGACACCTACCTCATTCAGCCGCTATTTTACCATAAAGAATAATAAGCCTTTTTCCAGGTTCATCGCCGAACTGCGGATCAAGCATGCCTGTAAATTGCTGGTCGAAACCGACATGCCGGTTTCCACGATTTCCTATGAATGCGGGTTCAATACCCTGTCCAATTTCAATAAACAGTTTAAAGAGGTGATGCTCAAAAAGCCGTCAGAGTATAAGGCGGAGTTTTCGGGGTTGTAACTTCTATTTCACAATTTTTAACGCATTACTGTACATACCTTCGTAGCCGGTAACATCATTTATTTTTTTGATCTCTTCTTTAAGGTCACGAAACTGCATGTCTACATTTTCGAAGCCCATGTTAGCACTTCCCCTTAGATTTTCTATTTTCTCATTTGTCTTCTCAAAGTTCCTTTCGACTTTTTCAAATGCCGCGGCAATAGTTTGATTGACATCCTTAATATTTTCTACAAGTAAGGAAATCGTTTTTTCCAGTTCAGTGACTCTTAAATTCAGTTGTTCCATAAGCTAGTTTTTCCCGCAATTTTCTTTGCTGTTCAATACAAAACTATACAAATCCTCCTGGAGTCAACTAAGCTTCAATTCAACTTTCTTCTAACTTACTGAGTTTTAAACCATTATTTTTTCAGTATTTTGTACTTAAAATATTTAGTCTACCGCTTGCCTCTCAGCAACGTCACATACCCTTTATAAACCTCCCATTTATTGCCTCCTGCTTTTACTTTCAATAAATAATAATACGTGCCCTCAGCTAAAGAATCGCCTGCCCAGTCATTTTTATAACCCTTTTTGGCATAAACTGTAGCACCCCATCTGTTGATGATCGTCAGCTCATTGGCCTCGTATTTCTCCAGACCAGGAATCATGAACGTCTCGTTTTTAGTATCGCCATTCGGCGTGAACACGTTCGGGATCATGATGTCTACAATATTTTTTTCATTCGTTGAGCTGTTATTCGCTGGATCCGGATCGACCTCAAAAGCTGAAACCGTAGCGATGTTCTTCACCTGACCCGGTGACAGCGCCTTCACTTTAATCCTGATCTCGGCGGTTTTGCCGCTGTCCAGTTTTTGAATGTCCCAGTTCACCGTTCGTGAGGAAGCATCATAAACCGCCTCCCCGGAAGAAAATACGAACTTTTCAAAAGAAACCTCTGGCGGCAGCATATCTCTGACCTTGATCTGGGTTGCCTGATCGACACCTTTATTGGTTACTGTGATCAGGTATTCATACATATCGGCCACTCCGATGGATCTCAGATCTGCATCTTTTTTGACCGACATATCCGCACTTTTCGATATTACCGGTTCGACGAGAACGACGATTGCATCAGACACATCAGACTCACAGCCTTCTGTGTTATAGGCGACCACCTTATAGGTCCCGGCCTCTTTCACTTCAATATCCGGGAGCGTGGCATTTTGTATAGGAATCCCATTTCTTAGCCACTGGTAAGTGGTTGCATTAACAGAATTGGCCCGCAGTTTTACAGACGACCCTTGCTTGATCGTCACCACCGGCGGACCAGTAGATTGCGCAAAGCCTGCCGTTGCGCTAAGCAACAGCAGACCAGACGCAAATCTTATCTTTCCGTTAATCATGATAAACAGGGGTAGTCAAACTACTACGGAGCAGCTGTAATTGTAATTATTGTAGGTTGGGCTGGTTTATCGGTAACAATCACCTGTTGTGTACTGCTTGCTGAGACAGGGCATCCATTTCCCAGCAGTGGATTTGTCGTTACGGTCCCTTGAACGTATTTAACCGATCCAGTAATGATGTACGTACCTGGAATAATTGTGTTGAAAGTAAAAGTCCCATCAGTAGCAACAGTTCCCACTTGTGCAATAGGTACGGCTACGTTATCTTTTGTTGCAGTATATGTAAAGTTTAATGCAAGGAAGTTTGCTGTAATGGCATCTGCTTGTGTGTTAGTAACTGTCGCTGCAGCTGTGCTTGTATTGGTTGTAGTATTGGCAGCACAATAAACAGCCAAACTAGGTGTTCCCAGGCCAAACGCAAGTGCAGGCATTACAATTATCGTATTGTCAATTGGATCGGATGGACAGGTTCCGGATGCAGCATCAGTTCTATTAACCAAAGTTACGACATAGCTTCCCGCGTCAGCAAAAGAAGCTGGAGCAGTAGCCGATGGATAGCCGCTCACGCTGCCGACGGCACCGTCCTTGTGGACATCCCATAATAGGGTAGTACCAGGGGCTGCTGTTGCTGTTAAATTTAGTCCAGTGTTAATACACGTGTAATAGGTTGCAGACCATGCTGCATTTGAAATGAATAAAAATAATGCTACTAAGCTTACTTTTAAGAAGGTAATTTTTGTTTTCATGATTTGTTGTTTTTAATGATTAATTACTTTTTGTTTGTTGTTTAAGAATATATTGTTTGATTAATTGCTTGTGGTTATTGAAAAACTCGGTGTCGCGGGCTTTGGATGTATAGTAAATGTGAAAGGCACAGCCGTGCTTTCGCAGCCGGCATTTTTCACTACGATGGTTCCGGAATAAGCCGCCATAGGCGCAGCACCGGGAATGGTTAAAGTGATCGGCGACGCTGGCAGTGTCACATTTGAAACATTTGTAAATCCTGCAGTCAGCGCAGCTCCGCTCCAGGTAATGCTATAGGTAACCGGGCTGCCGGTCGTGCCTGTATAAATCAAAGGTGCAGAAGTGATTTCCTGACATGCTGAAGGAGCAGTTCCAAGTGTAATCGTCGGAAGAGGATTCACAGTGACAGTGATTGTATTGCTGGTTGAGTTACAAACTACAGTGTTTAATACAGAAGAAGCTACTCTGCGATAATAGGTAATTTGAGTAAGAGAAAGAGTCTCTGTGAATGTTGCACTTGTGGCGCTTGGTATGTCAGTAAATGAAACATTATCAGTTGATTTTTTCCACTGATAAGATACTGTTCCGGCACCAACAGCCGAAGATATATCCGTGAAAGACGATGGGGTAGTGTTAAAACAAATGGCTTGACTTGACCCTACGCTACCTGGATTAAGCGTATTCACTGTTACTGTGATTACATTGCTGATTGCCGAGCAACCAACACTATTCAACGTTGATGTGGCCACACGGCGATAGTATGTGGTTTGTGTTAACGCTGCTGGTTCCGTATAAGTTGCGCTGGTTGCGCTCGGTATATTGTTAAAAGTAATATTATCAATTGATTTTTGCCATTGATAGGAGATGATGCCTGCTCCCGTAGTTGTTGCAGAACCTGTATTTGTGAATGCCGTAGGGGTGCCACTTGTACAAATGGTTTGTGAGGTCCCGATGGCTCCGGAAGAAATAGGATTAATTGTAATTGTTACAGGAATTCTGGCAGAATAATGATTCACAGGATTGCCAAGCTCAACTGCCTCGACATAGTACGTAGTGTTCGTTGATGGAGTGAATGTGTATGATGTGCTTGCGCTACTTTGCACAAGTGTATTAGATGAATTATACCAATTATAATAGTATCCCGTGTAAGGATTTTTTACTGTTAAAGTTACGGGACTTCCACTACAAACTGTTTTTGGGTCTATTGATGGTGGTGTTATGAAAAAAGCATAGTATAATCTCGCTGACAAGCCCAATCCTAAAACAGATGAGCTGACTTTCACTCTGACCCCATCGTAGGTAAATCCAGTTTCTGTAATTGTCATTTCTGCCAATTGGCTTGTTCCGACAAGAATTCCAGATATGGATGCTCCTGAGTACGCGGTTCCAACATCACTTCCATTATTGGTTTTTTGGATAAAAACTCCATTTACAATTGATGCTAGTGAACCAGGATTACCAAATTTTATAGTAATAGGCGAATTAATACCAGGCTTATTTGTAGGAAACGAAATGTTCTGCCAATAGTCACCAACGAGTCCAAATAAGCCGATTAACGATGATATAGTTGAATAGTCAGTGGTGTCAGAAGAGTTTATTGCGTTACCTGCATTTGATATACTTCCTATAATAAGTGTCCCACCATCGTTCGTCGCAGTCGCATAAACCCTTTGCCCGCTCGCACTATTTCCCCCCAGTACTATAAACATTACTGTAAATAGTAGGCCCGTTAGTATAATATGTGCACCTCTTCCTTTCAACACCTGAGCGATAGTTTGATTTCCCTACTCCTACCAACTCTGCACAAAATTTAGGACAAATGTTTACAGAATTGTATAGTATACCAAACTTACAGACACTAAAGTGATTGTTCTGTGTTCATTATGTTCATTGTAAGGGTAAAATTGTTAAACAAAAGGCCCTGGATAACGAGTGTTTCATTAAATATTCCAGATGTAATGTGTTGTACATTAGTGAATTATAATAGAGTGGATTGTCATTTATTCTATTCACAAGATCATGAATCAGTAAAACAAAAATCTAAAACGTGAACAAAACGGTAAATTTTCTTCCTGCGGATACCATTTCAGGAAGTCATTCGTTGCGGCCGTAAACAGAGATGAACAAATTATGAATGGCAGGCAAATCTATTATGTTTACAGCAGGTTTTTTGCAATTTATAATAGAGCTGTCGATAAATCTGGACAATGCCAAAGCGATATCCGCGGAGGATAGAACCAATCTGATAAACTCCGCCGGAGCACAATGACTAACACCAGGTAAACAGTATTTAAGTCTTAAATAGATCCTTAATAAGTTATAACTCTGTATACATTTTCTTTTGCTATCCTTTTGCTTTTCTTTTGCTATTGTTTTGCTATCCTTTTGCTCAAGCAATAAAAAAGCAATATTAAAGCAAAATAAGAACATAAAAAAAGCAAAATTAAATTATAACTGAATAAAGACTTATTGTTAACTTTGCACAAAGGAATAATGGAGTTCCGCTTAAACCAAATGTAAAATATGGCGCGTTTATTAGAAGGGATTTTTGGCCCCAT
This sequence comes from Pedobacter sp., assembly GCF_035317785.1. GTDB lineage: Bacteria > Bacteroidota > Bacteroidia > Sphingobacteriales > Sphingobacteriaceae > Pedobacter. The sequence continues at coordinate 15,274 of NZ_DATHGC010000163.1, forward strand.
CATTGGCAAATTGGCCAACACAGTTGGCTATGTCCGCAAAGGGCAGGCGGTGATCAGAATGACACCTCGTAAACCCAAAAGGAAAAAGGCAAGGACACCTGCTCAGCAGGCTGTAAATTTAAAATTTAAATTGGTAAAAGCCTTTATTTCCGTCATAAATGGTTTCACAAATGTCGGCTTTAAGCTGGACGTGGAGGGAACTACGAAAATTGCCCAGAACAACGCAGTTTCTTACAACATCAAAGACGCCATTAAAGGCGAATTCCCTGATTTTGAACTGGATTACAGCAAGATCATCGTCAGCAAAGGCAAGCTGATGCCGCCCCTGAACCCGACCGTGGAACTGGGGGACGATCAGCTCAAAATCAAATGGGAGATAAACCCCGGACTGAGCCGTGAGCGGAGAAGAGACCAGGTGATGATGCTGGCCTATCTTCCGGTCAGTAATGAGACTTCTTACGTGCTTAGCGGCGCAAGAAGGACTGCGGGTGAGGATGTGCTGGAAATTGATTATAGAAAGACGGACCATTATAGTCAGAAAAAAGACACTTCGATCGAGGTCTATGTGGCATTCATAGCCGATGACAGGGAAAGCATTTCCGATAGTGTGTATGCGGGGAGAATTGAACTATAAAAAAGATCCCCGTCTATTTACTGCAAGGTTTCATACGCAGAAAAGGCCCGTTGGTAGCTTTTAACATCTCTTAACTTTATTAATATCCAACTTAGCTTCATAGATCAAACAACTATGAAGCTTTTTTATTTTTTATTGCTCCTGTGCGGGCTTTTGGGGCTGCAGCCTGCCCTGGCACAACAGGAAATGGTCAACGATACGGCGAAAGTGGATAAGTTCTTCAGTTCCTCTCTGGATGTGGTGCTGGATTATTTTACCGCAAATTACAAGATCAGGTTTGTGTTTGACCGGATGCAGATGCACGAGATCAGTATTGCCGATCGCTTTATGAATGAACCTGTCAGGGACATCGTCAATTTTATATGCAAAAGGAACGGTTTGTATTATGCGAAGCAAACGGATGGTACTTATTTCATCATGAAAAGCCTGGAAGACTTGCCCAGGTTAAAACGGGCACCGTCTCTGGCGCTGAGAAATGAAGCGTCAAAGGAGGACAGGTCTGAGTATGCGGTATCGGCACCGGCTGCATCTGGTAAAATGGTATTGGGGAGGGCCGCCCCGGCAACCGTAAAACAGGTTAGTTCAGTAGTTGCCAACATCGCGGTATCG
>NZ_DATHGC010000164.1:0-6323 GCF_035317785.1 Pedobacter sp.
CTTCCTCGGTAAGCATGAGCGGCCGGAAAGGATCAATCATCACAGCCAGCTCATCAGTGCTTTCCTTTCCAATCGATTTCTCCACCATACCCGGATGCGGCCCATGAGGAATGCCGCCGGGATGAAGGGTGATCTGACCCTTTACCACACTCTTCCTGCTCATAAAATCACCATCTACATAGTAAAGCACCTCGTCGCTGTCTACGTTACTGTGGTTGTACGGCGCAGGAATAGACAAAGGATGATAATCATATTTGCGCGGCACAAAAGAGCAGATCACAAAATTATGTCCTTCAAAGGTCTGATGTACCGGAGGCGGCTGGTGCAAGCGGCCGGTGATCGGCTCAAAATCATGAATAGAAAAAGCATAAGGATAATGAAAACCGTCCCAGCCCGCGAAATCAAAAGGATGTGTGCCATAGGTATAAGGGTACATCAATCCCTGCTTTTTGATCAGCACCTTAAAATCGCCAAACTCATCAATGGTTTCCAGGTCTGAAGGCCTTCTGATATCGCGTTCACAATACGGGGCGTGCTCCATCAGCTGCCCGTACTCATTCCGGTAGCGCTTTGGTGTGCGGATCGGGCTAAAACTTTCTACAATGAAAAGGCGGTTTTGTTCAGTATCAAATTCCATCTGGCAGATCGTGCCCCGCGGCACCACCAAATAATCCCCGTAGCCAAAGCGGATCTTTCCAAAGCCGGTTTTCAATGTGCCTGTTCCTTCGTGGATAAAGATCACCTCATCGGCCTGACTGTTCTTGTAAAAATAATCCGTCATCGATTTGCGCGGAGCAGCCAGTGAAATGTGCAGGTCATTGTTGACCAGTACCGGCTTCCTGCTCTGCAGGTAATCATCTTCTGGTTTAATATTGAAGCCAATCAGACTGGTATGCTTCAGGTGTTTCTCCCGGGCGATCTTTGGCTCTACCGAATACGGTTCGCCCAGGGATTTTACAATAGTAGGAGGATGACAATGGTAAACAAGTGAATATAAACTCGAAAACCCTTCAGTAGATACCAGTTCCTCAGCATAAAGCTGTCCATCCGGTTTCCTGAAAACAGTGTGGCGTTTAGCTGGTACAGTTCCTAACGTATGGTATACAGGCATAACATAAGTTTAAAATGGTGAAATTGATTTAAATGATAACGTTTAAACGTTCAAAACGTTTTTAATGAGCGGTTGTTAAGCGCATTTACAGCACAGCAAGCTGGTGTATCTGATCAGGAAATCTTACAGAGAATATTGTGCAAAAATAAGCTTGGACAGCATGGCATACCTAAACGAAGCCAGTACTTGTCTGGCTATTTGATCCTGAGCGATGTAATTGCTTTTTACCATTATTTTTGTTGCGTTGGCTAAATTAAGTATTTATTAGCATAAACCACAAAACCTAAAGCAATTATCTCATCAGTATTTATTTTAGTATCAGGTTTGCTGTATTTTTATATAGCTTTGGACAACGACATAAACTAACTATATGAAACTGGTATCCTATAAAACAGAAGACAGAGAACACCTGGGTGTTTTTGTAAACGGACACATTTATAACCTGAACTCCTGCGACAAACAGCTCCCCGATCAAATGAATGGCTTTCTGGAAGGCGGAGAGGTGTTGATGGAACGCGCAGAAAAGATTGATGCACAAATCAGATCAGGAGCGATCGAACCAAAACAGGAAGCCTTTTTCGAATTGCTGGCTCCCGTACCTCATCCTGCATCATGCAGAGACGGCTATGCATTTCGTCAGCATGTAGCAGCAGCACGCAGGAACCGCAGGGTAGAAATGATTCCTGAATTTGACAAATATCCCATCTTTTATTTTACCAATCATAATGCGATACAGGGGCCTGGTGAAATTGAATGCATGCCGGACCATTTTCAGAAGCTTGATTTTGAACTTGAAGTTGCTGTAGTGATCGGGAAAAAAGGAAGAAACATTACCGCCGCAGAGGCTGATAGCTATATTGCAGGCTATATGATCATGAATGACATGAGCGCCAGGACACTTCAGGCAGAAGAAATGCTGCTGAATCTTGGTCCGGCCAAAGGAAAGGACTTCTCCACCGTGATCGGCCCCTGGCTGGTCACCCCTGATGAGCTGGAGCAATATAAAATCAGCACAAAGCCAGGTCATACCGGCAACTCCTACGATCTGAAAATGACCTGCACTGTCAATGGGGTACAGGTATCCCGGGGCAGTATGGCCGATATGGACTGGACCTTTGCAGAGATCATCGAACGCTGTGCTTATGGTGCTGATGTGCTGCCCGGTGATGTCATTGGTTCCGGCACCGTGGGTACAGGTTGTTTTCTTGAACTCAATGGCACCGGCCTGCTCAATGATCCTGATTTCAAACCGCAGTGGCTGCAGGACGGGGATGTAGTAGAGATGGAAATTACAGGGCTTGGCCATCTGAGCAATACGATCAAAGCAGTTGATACAGATTTTTCAATTCTCGCATTGAAGAAATAATTAGCTATTCGTCACAATTAAGTGATATATTGAAAACCATGCTGACCCTCAACACCTCAGAGCTTTCCCCTGTGCAGCTGCAGAATTACATGCAGTATGCCATTGCGCCCAGGCCCATTTGCTTTGCCTCTACCACAGATGCGGCCGGCAACATCAACCTGAGTCCCTTCAGTTTTTTCAACATGTTCAGCACCAACCCGCCGCTATGCATCTTTTCACCTGCAAGGCGCGTGCGGGACAACACCACCAAGCATACACTGGAAAATGTACTGGAAGTGAAAGAATGTGTCATCAATATTGTCAACTATGCGATGGTACAGCAAACCAGCCTGGCCAGCACAGAATACGCAAAGGGTACCAATGAATTTGAAAAGGCAGGGTTTACGATGCTGCCTTCGCAGCTGGTCAGGCCTCCCCGTGTAGCGGAAGCACCCGTACAGATGGAATGTATCGTAAAAGAGATCATCCATCTGGGTGACAATCCGGGTGCAGGCAACCTGATCCTTGCCGAAGTGAAACTGATCCACATCAGGGAGGAGATACTGGACGCAGAAGGTAAAATAGACCAGGCAAAAATAGACCTTGTGGCCCGCCTCGGGGGCGACTGGTATTGCCGGGTGACGCCTGAAAACTTATTTAAAGTAACTAAGCCCCTGACCACACTGGGACTGGGGGTTGATGCGTTGCCAAAAGCGGTGCGCAACTCTAAAGTGCTGACCGGTAATGACCTGGGTATGCTGGGCAATACAGAACAATTTCCTTCGGATGAGGAGATAGATGCTGTCAGCACCTGGCCACAGGTAAAAGAAATACTGGATGCTACCATAGGTGATTCCGGCGACCGTGAGCGTGAGCTTCATGAGCTGGCCAGACAACTGCTGAATGAAGGAAAAGTAAATGAAGCACTGAAGGTTTTGTTGTTGCAATGAAGCCCCCGCAATAAAGTAACTGACACCGTTACGTCAATAAAGCAATCTAAAAAATACTGATCACCTTTAAAAAGCGTCTTTTATAAAACCCCTCATTTAAACTGGTAATGGTTACCCCTCTGGCGCTGCCGGAAGAAGAATGTATAAATTTAATCTCATCACCATCTATAGCATAAACAATGCCTACATGTCCCGGTCTGCGCGATCTGCTGTTGGTCCCGGTAAAAAGAATGACATCTCCGATCTTGGCATCTTCCAGCTTTACCGCATCACCGCTTGCGGCGAAGTCTCTTGAAGAACGGGGTACCTTAAAACCAAAATTGCTGAATACATAATTAACGAAACCTGAACAGTCAAAGCCCCTGCTTGGGCTGCTTGACGCTGCCCGGTACCTGATGCCGATCATAGATTTAGCAAATTCCATGATCCGGCTGGTGGATGTGGTTTCCTGGACTTTTTCAGGCGGGCTGGCCAATTGTTTAGAAAGTTTGTCCACCATTTCCTGGTATTCTGCCGGAATAGTGGTCTGCGATTTTGCCGCGAACACACTAACCAATAAAACACAAAACAGGATAGCGGTTTTTCTCATCAATATGATTTGTTTAATTCCGGTTTATACAACACACCCACGGCGCTAAAGGTATTAAAAATATTATTTAACCCTAATAAATGTTGATAAAATGGTGATTATGGTGTTGTTACAGCTACAGGAAGAGTTTTTCCGTTGAAAAACTTGTGCCCTGTTCTCGCAAAATCGGCGATATACTTACCCATTTCAAATGCCATAACCGGAGATTCATAACCCGGAAATGCCTGTTCCAGCATCTCGGTTTGCGCTGATCCCAGTGCCAGGCAGTTTACTTTTATTCCTGTTTCGGCCAGTTCGTAAGCCAGACACTCCGTCAGCGTATGCAGCGCAGATTTGGAAGAGGAATAAGCAGAAAGCCCGGGAAATTTAACGCTGCCCTGGAAACCGCCCATACTGCCGATGTTTACAATATGACCGCCTGCGCCCATTAAAGGCAGGATATTTTGGATCATGTTAAAGTGCCCCATTACATTACTTTCAAACATCTGGTACATATCGGCGGCTGAGGTTTCCAAAAAAGGTTTATTGACTAAAGCACCGGCATTGTTGATCAGAATATCGACATTGCCCAGGCGTTCTTTTAAAAAGGGAACCAGGGCAGCATAGTCGTCATTTACAATGTCAAATTCGACGGGCAGCAGTACACAATCCGGATTAATCCCCTTTGCGATCTCCAGCAGCTTGCGCAGCTTATCAGCCGATCTGGCAATGCAGACCACTTTGTTCTCTTTGCTGAGTGTAAATTCTAAAGCGGCTTCAAAGCCAATTCCGCTGCTGGCGCCTGTTAATACTATATTCATTTTTTTAAATATCTTCTTCAGTGATCAGTTGCGTTACCGGGCTTTCTATGACATGGAGACCATCATTGATCAGCTTGCTGTGATCAGGCTCACCAGAGGATTTCAGTTCCAGGTACACACGAATCTCTTTTTCCAGTTCGGGAAACAACCTTTTATGGTGCAGGATCTCCAATATTTCCAGCGCAGAAAGCCAATCGTCACGGTGGTTTTTTCTCAGCGCATCAAAAAGATCCGGCAATTCTTCAAACCCAGCCTGTTCTTCTCTTATTGACCTTACTTTTTTATAGATCTGGTGCAGTTTAGCCTTTTTTTCGTCGTATACAATTTTATGCGTCTGCTTGTCGCTCAGGTGGGTGATCTCCTCGTAGGCATCCTTGTCGGCTGCGCCGTTAAATACAGAAACGATCTTTTCGCCTACAGCCATATCGTATACCCCCCAATCCGGCTGAAATAAAATGTTGCCATTGCTTTCTTTTACGGTACAATCTTCCAGAGTGACCATAAAGGTACGCCCGTCCCTTTGCTGATGAATGATGGTGACCAGGCCTTTTACCGTAATGCCGCTCTCAAATTCCAGTGCCGCAATGTGGTTTGGCCTGATTCCACAGTTCATCAATTCGCGAATGTCCATATCCTCAATCGCCTTGTCAATACCCCTGAGTTTGCCCACAGGCGATGAAAAACCATCCTTATGGTAAGATTTACCATGCCCTTCCAGCTGCCTGCCCTCATAGGCCAATGCCGAAGGCCCGGATGTCCTCAGGAAAGTAAGCTCATCCTGCCGGTTCAGGCCCAGGTCTGTAAATACACCCGTGACCTGCAATCCCGAACTGTAAACAGCCGTTGCAGGGTTTTTGCATTCTATCGCCTTCACAATACCCTCGGAACCGCCGCGCCTGAAGGCCATAGTATCTGCAAAGGCCTCCAAAACATCGATCAGGTTCTGGAAAGTTTCCGTTACAAAGAGCTGGGGCTGCGGTTTGGTGATGTCATAAGCATAATTGACGGTGTCTATATTGTACCACAATTTTTCCACTTCAGGCTTCATACAGGAAGAACTCTCGCCAATGGAAGAGAGCAGGCCGGCCCCGTAGATCTTGGGGTTTTCTAATGTGCCGATCAGTCCGTATTCCACTGTCCACCAGTGCAAACGGCCCAATAATGCCATTTCAGAAGGCTCACCCATGTTCTCCGAAATCAATTCCAGTTGTTTCTCTGCCCTGGCGATTTCCTCCTCCCGGGCATCTGCCGCCTCTTTTAAAATAGACAAGTGACGGATGGCCTCATAGAGCTCAAAATCTTTGGAGGAGAACATCGCCTTAGCGCCTATTGAACCAAAGTAACTCAGGTAATTGTTGTAGTCTGTATCTGCGATGATTGGTGCATGACCCGCCGATTCATGAATAATATCAGGAGCCGGTGTATACTCGATGTGATTGATCTGCCGGATATCAGCTGCAATGACCAGCACCCGGCAGGCCTGATATTCCATAAAAGCCGCAGGCGGAATAAATCCGTCTACCGTGAC
>NZ_DATHGC010000165.1:0-37025 GCF_035317785.1 Pedobacter sp.
CTTGCACCCCAATCAGGATTTGGACTGCCACTGCCGGTATGATTGGTGAGCGGGGCATCTCCGTGCACGGATAATATCGCCAGCGTCCTCCTTGGGTTCCACGCTGCAAAATTCCAGGGATAGCTTGCAGCCGCTGAATGGCCTATAGGGATCACAGGGGCAAATTTAAGTTCCTGGTAACCGGATTGGGCAGCCAGACTGTCCATCATTTCATTGAATACTTCTCCGGCACCAGCCTTAAAATTGAAGACCATATCTGTTGCCGGCGTGACCCAGATCTCTGCAAAGCCAAGTCTACTTAAAGTTTTGCGAAATGCCTGGTGTTCCAGAATACCCTCCTCGAGCATATTGTGCTGACCAATTACCACGCCTCTTATTTGCCTGCAATTGGATGGCACCCAAAGAAAGGCGGTAGGATGGTCATTTGTTTCACCGGAAGTTATACTTTTAATTGGTACAGACCATTGCCACTCCGCTGCCAAACCACAAAATGAATCTCCTAACCCTAATATTACCAAAAAACAAAGCAGGTAAGTTTTTCTCATCATCAAATCTATCTTTTAGTCTACTGACAACAGGAGGTGTTTGGATATACTCAGTTTATTTTTTTGTTTCCTTTAACGAGAACAGTAAAGTGCCATATCCGGGATTATCTGCGCCAAAGCCCGCCTTTTCTGGCCGTAACTTTTCAGCGGCTATTTTAGTGTACTTATACAGTTCTGCCGGTAACCCTGCTCTGTTTTGATAATGATTTAAAACCATTTCAAAAATAGACCGCAGTCCGCCACGCCCGCTGGTAGAAATTTTTGCGGCGGGAAAGCGCCCGCTAATATCCATATAAGGTTCAAACGGCACCTCTTCTCCCAGGTTGTATTTGGCGGTGTATTCAAATCCTTTAAGTAAGCGGTTGTTTACCGCACTGTACATATCCATTCCCTGGCTCCAACCTATTTCACACATTTCTGAAAGGTGGCCAATGCCAAGCTGTGTATGCGGCTGATCACGACCGCTTTCCTGTATTTGCCCGTTTTCATTGACAATGTAATGCGTAAGGCTACCATTTCCGGGACCTTTATAGTAAAAATCAACAGCCCTGTCAAAAAGCGCATGGTTATCGCAAAATACCCCGATAGCCATCATTCCCTTCATGCAGGCCAGATCCCAGTTGCCATGCGCCCAGAGTGCAAAGTATTGGATAGGCGGATAAAAGACCTTCATAAACATTTCCTGGCACTGTTTGATATCAGCCGCTGCCCAGCCTGGGTAAGTCCGCATAATTTCCGCGGCACTCGCCATTTTAAAGCCACATAGTCCGGCTCCCAGCTCCACATCTGTACCATCAAAAACTTTAAACGTTTTTGACCATGCGTTAAGAATTTCGATGGCTTTTTTTGCATGAACTTCATTACCTGTAATGGCCCACATTAAAGCATTCTGATAGGCCGCGCATACATCTTTTTCCAAATAGCCAATATTTTTTCCGGCCCCGGCTAACAAACTGCGCTCGACATGTTCTACAGGGTGCGGGGTCCATTGGGCACTTGAATAAGGGCTGGCCTTAAAAAGATCGAAACCGCTTTTCCATGGTTCAGTACCTTTGGCTACCATCTCTTTCATCCTTTTTAAATCATTGGTGGTATGCAGTAACCCTGGATGCACAAATGCCTTTGGATGATATGCCGCCGGGGCTTCCAGCCGAAGGACTTGTGCCTGTAAATAAACGCAGGGACAAAATATCATTACCGGGATGATCAGTTTAAATATGGCTTTCATTGATTTATCAGGTAAGCACAGTTTATAAATAGTTTTCATGACGAGATTATTAATAAGCGAATAATAACTGGCCTTTAACGGCCGGCACAGGGTATTGGTAAAATGGCCCTGCTAATTTAGCAGTCTTGCCCGCCAGGGCTGCTCTAAAATCCTTGTTGACTGTTATAGGCCTGCCGTCAGGCAATTCCAGATACTGCTTGCTTAAGGTAAAAAAGCCAAGGAAGGCGGGGTTAAGCTCCGGACTTAAAATTTTAGGCACCAGATGGCTGTCAAAAATTAAATTTATTTGCTTGGCAGAGCTTACCAGTTTAAAATTGCTGCTTGTATTCACACGCTTACTGTGTTTATCTCCCCATGAACTCATTGAAGCTCCATCTGCATAAACATTATAGTCTGCTTCACAATTTGCAGCATCGTTTAACCCTTCAAGGCCACCTTTAATAAATAAATTACTGTACCAGCGGTTATCTATGGGAAGCGCAGGAATGGTTTGTTTGATTACCAGTGAATGAGACAGGAAATTACTAGTTGCAAATGATCTTCCCGGTGCCCTGTTATTGGTAAAGCCACAATTGTAAAAGAGGTTTTGTACAAATACATTGGCCTCTGCACTAATCATCTTCACACCTTCCCTTGTTGATATACCAGGACCAGAAAGTATGTTGTTGTCAATTAGTGCCGGGCCATGACTATTGTAAAGATAAATGCAGCTCTTTCTGGTATCTGCGATTACATTCCTGGAAATCCGTGCGCCCTGGAATAAGGGACCCAGAAACAGGCCATAACCTGATTCTCCATGAACCCGCCTGATCAGGTTATGACTGATCAGTACATCAACGGCAAGTACCAAACGAATCCCTCCGGATTCTGATACCGGGTAGTCTCCCTCGCCATTGATATCCTCTATCAAATTGTCTGTAATTTCACTACGGGTTCCATGAAGTAAACCGAACACACCGGCCTGACCACAACGGAAAATGTGGTTATGTTTAATTAAGTGATGCCCTACGGTGTTCATATCCTGAGAAAGATCGCTGTATTGTGGTTTGTTAGGGCTTGCTCCGGGATAAGCATGACCGGTTTGGCCGATTGAAATGGCTACGGACTTACAATCGCGCAGGATACAATTTTGGACCGACCAATGCGTCCCCCCGTTCGTTGATATCGCCCCTGCCTGCGCCCCATTAACAAATGCAGGCGGGCTGGCTATATGAGCAATGCTAAAGCCATCTATTGAAATATAGTTAACGCCTGGCTTTTCCGCGGAAAATGCGGACTGACGGACATTGATTTCCGCAAGCTTTAGATTTGGATTATTCTGTCCAAAGTTCGCAATAATTATGGTTTTTCCATTTCCCTGAACAGTATACCAGCTATTTTCCAGATTGCCAACCTCATCTAAACTCTTTTTCTCTTTCAATGGTTCATTTTCCAGATAAACTTCACCAAGGTGCATGGATGAAGAATCTTTATTAACCAATTCGGTGAACGGATTGAAATCCGTGAAAAAGCTATTATCGATTTCAGCTCGCCATGTGTTCCCGTTTTTTTTCCATTCTTTTATGCTTTCAGAGCCCTTAATGATTACCTCGTCACCGGGTGCAGCCACATAAACGATCCGTCCGGCGTCAGATGTCCCTCCCGAATGCAGGACAATCGTTTCCCGGTAAATTCCTTTGTGAACAACGATCCTGTCTCCTGGCTGGGCCATTGTCTCGGCCTTACCAATCGTCAATAAAGGAGCAGTTGCAGTTCCCTCGTTGCTGTCCTTACCTGTTTTGGCTACATTGATGATCTTTCCTTTTCCCTGAATTGATGACGCAGCCAAGCGGTTAAATTGAAAAAACAGCAGACCAACTGTCAGAACACTTAAAATACACTGTTTTTGAATCATAGTTTTTTATATTGACTTTTTATATTGACTTTAATAATCTCCTTTAGCTGTTTTGTTATCTTGCAGTTAAACAGGTCATCCTCACCTGCGCGTCTCTTTAATAATTCCAGTACCCAAACCTGCAAAAAGATATTTAAATATTTCTCTCTGGATGACCATTTTTACCTGCTGACAATGTAAAATACTTGTTCAACAGGTGCCGCTGACTGATATAATCGTCCGTTATTTCGCCCCCATTGATAGGCGACAACAGCAACTTTCACCGGATACTTACTTTTTACCGGGATGGGTGTAAATTTGAGCATGCCCTTTTCCACATAAGCCGGCCCTGCAATCACATAATAGTCAACCGGCAATCCGGCATTTGATTTGGCCTGCAGTATCATTTGCCTGGTACCCGGTTTGATGTCGGCTATTTTATTAAATGTTATTTCCTGAGGTCTACCTGCGGTTAACTTCGCCGGGATGTTTAATTTTCCCGGTTGCACTGCACGGCGGTATTCAGCATCGCCAGCATTTTCTTCCTGAATCCACAATTCGCCACCCATGCCTGAACGGTCAAACTGCAATCTGAAAGAAGATGGACCCGTTTGTATCGCGGGACCAGTAATTACCCGAAATTTAATAGGTGTTTTTTCAGTATGTCCGAGCTTTTGACCGGACCCTATAAGTTCCGGTGGTAATTGAGGCAGAAAGCCACCCTTCAGTTGAAAAGAAATGCCATCTGTATCGGGGACGAACTTCAATGCGGCGTAGCCCAGTTTTGCGACCGGCAACAATTGCCCATCCTGTATAAAAGTGAGCATTTGTTTCTTCCGTTTTATCCGGTCCCCTTCAAAATCTACTGCAGCCATAGCGGTCTCTTTATCAAAGAACCAGTAGCCATTGGCGCTTCCTCCTTTATATGACTGATAAGGAGCCGCTAAAAATTCGTCCTTTTCCATACCGCCTGTACCGGTTAACCAGCCAGACAATCTGTTGACAGGTCTTAAGGGGCCATTTGGTTTTGCGGATAAGCGGTATTGGCAGGCTTTGCGAATATAAAGGGCGATATACCGTGCCAGGTGATCTGACCAGTCAAAATGACCACCACCAGGATCGGTTACCACACCGATCAAATTGTCCTGATTTTCTGCCCTCAGCACCAATGCGCCCTTTTGAACTACAGGCCAGTAAAAATCGCGGTCTCCGGGTTTGGTAGCGGGATCCGGTACCCGGTATTGGGGCCATTCTGTGGTTTCACCCACTATATAACAAAATGGAATGTTCTTAAATCCCAGGGCTTCAGGCAGAGGTATAGTTTTGACAGGAATACAGGCGATGGTGCGATCGGGAAATGCGTTGGCAAAAGTCCAGGCAAAATGCCCGTTTGCGGAGTGACCCATTGGAATAACCGGCGTTGTTTTGAGTTCAGCATATCCTGACTGCGTGGCCAGATCATCCATCATCTGCTGAAAGATAAGATCCATTCCCGGCTTCATATCTGCCGTAAAAACCTGACTGCCCCGTTTATCTGGACCGACCCAAATGATACCCAGGCCAATGTCAGCTGCCGTACTTCTGATGATAGGGTCCTCAAGCCAGTTTCGCTCTAACAGATTAGAAAGGGAAACAATTACGCCTTTAACCTCCTTACAGTGAGGAGGTATCCACAAATAAACACTTCGTCCGCCCATTTTTACAGCATACTGATAGATCTGATCTTGTGGGCGGTATTGTGCCTTGCCATTTATACCAATAAAAATGAATGTGAATAAAATAATGAGCTTACGGATCATCGCTTTTCTGTTGATAATTATTTATTAGTGATCAAAAAAGTGCGTTCAAAAGGGACAGCAGTTTGCAGCTGAGGTTGATTGCTGTTGCCATACTGCCAAGCGACAACGGTGACCTTTACAGGAAACTTGCTGCGGGGCGGTATGGTTGTAATGTTCAAATGGTTATCCACTATTTCTGCGGGGCCATCCTGTACATAAAATCCAACCGGCACGTTTGCATCTGAGGTCGCTTCCAATTTTATGCCTTTTTTGTTTTTCGATTGATTTGGGATCGCTGAAAAAGCAATGTGCTGTTCCTTGCCTCTGGTATTTCTAGGGGGAATCTGCATCATCGCCTGCTGTACTGCCGGTTTATATTCGGCATTTCCCGGGTGACTGGCCGAAAACCACAATTCATAGCTATGTGAAGATTGCCAGAAACCCTTCTGAGGGTTAACCCTGAAAGTGGTGTCATTGATTTTGACAAAAGGACCTGTAATGCGGTCAACCTTTATGGGGAGATTTCCCTGTGCATGACCGATAACTGAGCCAGCCCGCATGTGAGCCCAGCCCGCAGGGCGCGGACTACCGCCGGGAACAGTATCATAAAATGCAGTGTGTATTTTAAAAGTTATACCATCTGCCTCCGGCTCAAATTTCAGATTAAACTGTTGATGAACATTACGTTGAGCTAATATCCGGTCCTGTTGTACATAACCTATTAATTGTGTTTTTTGGCTACGGTGTTTTGCCTGATAAGCGGCGGTCGCCTCAGCCATCTCCTGATCTATATACCAAAATGCCTGAGCAGGATTTCCTTTATATTGGTGAATCGGTGCCGGTTCAGCCGTGGCCGGCTCATCAAAATGCCATTTGTCGACCAGCCAGCCTGTCTTTGTAGGATCTATCTGTATCAATTTAGGGGCCTGACCCTCGGGTGCACCTTTCGGCATACGGTATTGCATTGCTTTTTTTATATACAATCCGATATAGGCAATTTTGGCATCAGAAGCCGCGAAATGAAACTCCGCCGGACATGCAAGCATACTTAAGGGCATTAATGGATAGTTTTGGCGTTCCTTTAATCCTTCTGCAGACCAGGAACCAGCCGATTCATATTCACCCATTGTTTCAAGACTGGGGATATAATTAATGTTGCGATCACCCCATATATCCGGAGCGAAGGGCTTAGCCCGGAAATATGGCCACTGGCCACTGACAGATATCGCAGCCAGCGCTCTTTCGGGATTCCAGGCAGCCATGTAATAAGGGTTACTTGCTGCAGCTGAATGTCCCATACCTATAAAAGGGACATATTGCAGTTCATTATAACCGGATACTTCTGCAAGATCATTCATAATACTGGTAAAGGTTTCTGCCGCACCCTCATTAAAACGAAAGAAAAGATCTGAAGCAGGGCTTACCCATACCTGCGCAATACCCAGCCTGCCCATCTCCTTCCTGAAACCGGGGTTCTCCAATATAGACTGCTCCTCCATATTATTTTGCGCAAAAATAACTGCCCTGACTTTTTTACAATCCGGCGGTATCCATAAAAAGGCTCGTGCCTGACCATTATTATCTTTCGCGTTTTTTACCAATGCTGACCACTGCCATACAGATGTCTGAGAGAAGGCCACTGTATTTATAAGCACAACCATGGCCAATATGCCAATAAAACCGCAAAAGATGTTTCTGCTCATGATCAACTATTATTTATTTATCGTATTTCCGCCTTGTACATATTTCCATTCTCCGGTTTCTACGTTAAGTGACCAGGGTTTTGGCTCCGGCACCCATAACTTACCCTCTCCTATCTCAAGAGGCATCCATATATATCTGGAATCCCATTGAGTTGAAGGTTTCCAGATGTCTGCCATAAAGATCACTGTGGTAGATTTCGTACCGGCTACCTTTATAAGCATTGTAGACTGAGAACCGTAGGTATTGGTCCCTGGAGGAGCTATATCCTTAAATTCGGTCCACGGACCCTCCAGAGAGGGTGCGGTAGCATATTTGTTTGGATTTGCCTTCCATCCTGTTAAAGCCGAGCCTATTGAATAATAAAGACCGTTATAATGAACAATGGCCCCGCCTTCCATATGCGCTTTAATTAAGCTCATTTCTTTTTCAACATTCATATAGTCCTCAGAAAGTTTTGCAATCCGGAAGCCAAAAGGACGGTCTTCAAAGACCAGATATGCCGTGCCGTCATCATCTATAAATTGTCCGATATCCCGGCTTTCATGCCCAAGAGGGCGAAAACTTTTTACATAAGTAAATTGTCCGTCAGGCTTGTCACTGACAGCAATACCAACTCTTGCCACTTTGTAACTTTTGTTATCCAGGTGAAAATACATTACATATTTTCCGGTCTTTTTGTTATGGAATACCTTTGGTCTTTCCAGTACCCATTTGCTGCCTAAATTTTCCGGATCAGACATCTTGACAACATCTCCCCGAAATTTCCAGTTTACAAGATCTGTGGATGAATAACAGCTTACGTACCGATAAGCTGTGTCAAGGCCTTTTGAACGCTCTTCTCCATACCAATAATAGGTTTTATTTATCAAAATGATGCCTCCGCCATGCGCCTGAACGTGCTTGCCCTGGTCATCCGGCCATATTTCTCCCGGCCTGATGATTTTTTGTTCTTGCCCAAAAGCACTTGTTACCAGTGCAATAAAGGAAAGGGCTATTAAGTGGTATTTAAGAAAAGTATTCATGTGTTTATGGTTATTTGTTATTAAACATTATTTGTTATTGTTGGGTTACGACAAACCCATAGCTTCTCTATACTCTAAAAATCAACAATTTTAACTGTTAAACTTATTTATTATTTACTGTTGCCGTGTATATCATCTCGTGCTCAAGCTTATCAATACCAGGTTGCTATTGTCTTTAAAAGCTCATGAAACTAAACGGGGAAATAGCAATGATAGGAACACCTTGCGATAAATTTTTTGCATCTATTTTTCTGATGTAATAAATGTTAGATTTTCAACATGTTCTCCGATAAAAAAATTGGCAAAGTCACCTGTCTTGTACCAGGCTGGTTTACCAGGCATTTTGTCTGCGATTACTTTCCCGTTTATCTTAAGATTTTCGAATGTGATATTTTTTATTTTTCGGGTTTCATCATAGCCAGCTATAATAGATAAGCCCAGAGGGCTGCCATTGTAGGAAATATTCTTAAAATAGATATTCTCAATTCCTTTTCCAGCCGAAGTATTGTATTTCGCATTATACATTACACGCATATTAATTAGCTGTCCTTTCCGGATATTTTCTACCCGGATATCCTCAAAGCTGATGTCCTTGATTAAGTTACTGTCTCCTGCATTTAAGGAAAGACAACCCTGATAATCGATCTGATTTTCACTTTCGTTAAGGATATCAATATTTGTGATTTTCATATTCCCAAGGATTTCAGGATTTTTAGAATTACCGTGGGTTCCTATTAATATTGGATGAGCAATATCGGCCCAAAGTACTGAGTTACTGATCCTGAGATTGTCTACATTCCCGCTAAAGCCCTGTTTGGTTCCATAAATTGCAATGCAATCATCCGAATTTCGCATAAAAACCCGGTCAATCAATACATCGGTACTACAGAAAATGTCTATGCCGTCACCCCATCCTTCAGAACTGAATGATTTGATATTGCTGATGGTCACATTTTTCGACTGTCCGGATACTATACTGTATCTGTGGGGCAATATAACAATCCCGCTCACTTCTACATTCTTAGCGTATTCAATTCTGATCTCATCATATTGTCTTTGTTGCTTGACAATCGGCAAAATAGGAGCTGTTTTGGAAACCGGATCTTCAAAATCTGCCATTTGTGTAACTATCCCTCTACCGATAATACGGATATTTTCTGCATTTCTTACTGCAAAATGAGCCTGAACAACAGCGCCCCCGGCGATATAGACTGTTTTATTCGAAGGAACTTTTACCGTTCCTGCATAATGTACCCCAGGTCCGTAATAAATTACACTGGTATCGGTTGGCGAAGGTCTTGAAGTTTCCAGAGGATTCGCAAACAAATGGAGATTATGATAGAGATCCCCATTGACTTCTATTGAGATATTTCTTGGATCAGTTAATGAAAAAGTTATCGTATTGCCTTTTACAACTGGAACAATACCATAAGACAAAGGCCGGATTTTTACGTCTTTCACAGTACCCTTAGTGTATGCAACTGATACTTCCACTTTTCCGGAAAAATCGAAATAAGCAAAAGACGTTGTTTGTACACGATTCTTACCATCCGTTACTTGAACTACCTTTGCCGGGTAAGACGGTAATGATTGCCACAATTTACCTTCCTCCCTGACGCTGACCGCGAAATCAGGATTTAATTTAACACCTGCTGGAGCTTTATATGCAATCAGCTGCGCACGGGCAGGTGTACAAATACTTAAAAATACACAGGCAAGAAAAGTTAAAATCTTCACTGGTTTGTTTAGCATGTTTATCATAATTCCATGGTTTTTATTGCGACAACAGAAAAAAGCATTTATACTCATTTTAAAAAAACTCCTTTGAAAATTGTTATTACTTAGTTTTCAGCTATCTCCATAGTGCCACCTCTCGGGGGGGTAATAATGCCAGGATCAGGCAGACCGAGGCCTTTAATTTCCTCCCGGGAATAGAGATTCAACCGCATTATTAAATAATGGGTAGAGGCGACCGGTGCTTGAAGGTCTACCTAGGGAGTTACCGGATCCATTGTTGTGGTTAAAGTGCCAAAACCCAACTGGTCAAAGCCGCCGCTATTTCCGCCGTAATTGCCTCCGCCTCCCTCAGGTCTTACTTTTTCAGCAAATCTCTTTGAATAAGGAGCCTGCAAACCTTTTACATTGACATAGTGGTTATATACCAACTCCCAGCAGGGGCGTATAGCCCCTCTTCCATCGGGAGAAACTACTGTTTGGTACGTATTTTCACAATTCCTATATGGCGTATAGGGCACATCTTCACCCAGATTGTATTTTGCTGTATATTCACAAAGCGCTAAAAAACGGCTACCACTATAAGCGAACAAATCTTCTTGCTGATTACAGGCCATCTGACAAAATGCACCCAATAGTGAGATATTTAAAGTCGCATGTCCCTGATCGCGGCCAGATTCCTGACCCTGACCAAGATTACCCGGAAAGATGACGTATACCGCGTTGTTTATGTTTCCCATCCCTATACCACTTTTGAAATAGGTCACTGCCTTATTAAACATGTCCTGATCATCACAAAGGACCCCTATAGCCAGGACTGTGGACATGTTACAGGCATCCCAGTTTGTCCAGTAATGTGATGAACAGGTTCCATTATGCCTTGTCAGGAAATCCAGGGATCTCTTATAAAACACTTCAACCATGAAATTTTTGAATTTTGTAAAATCCGCAGCTGACCACCCACTATAGCTCCGTACTATTTCAGCCGCGTTCGCAAACTGATAACCATAAAGTCCGGAAGCCAAGTAGGCATTGGAGTCGCCGCTAATACCAGTGCATGTTGTGGCCCATGCATTTAAAATTTCTACCGTTTTGGCAGCATAAGCATCATCACCGGATATTTTCCATCGTAAAGCTAGCTGATAAGCCGCAGCGGCATCATTATATGCTCTGGTATAATTATCACCCATAGGCTCTTCAATAGTACCCCCTCCCCTGATAATCTTAACGGTAGGATTAGGTTTATAATTCAGCGACGCATGTGAATTGGCAATCAAGACTTCCCATCCTGCTTTCCATGGCTGCGCACCGGCCGCAACTTTCGCTTTCATACGGTCAAAATCCTTCTGCGTATGTAATAAACCAGGATGAACAAAAGCAAAGGGCTTTTCCTGAGGAGGGTTTTCCGTTTCAACCGGGTCTTTAGTTGTTTTTTTACAGGCATTAATTACGATTAATACGATTAAAAAACATAAGGCGCCTAAGATGTCTTTGTAAATTCTTTTTATCACTTTCATAGTTTGATTAGATTTGTTTAGATACCATTGATTGAGCCTTATTTATCAGCTGGATATGAGGTCTCCCGAGAAACAACAGCTATCCAATTTAAATTTGATTGACACATCAACATTAAAAATTATTATTTACAGATCTCCCGTCATCAGAGCATGCTTTATCGCTATGACAACAAACCGCCGCTGGCAGTCAATCTCAGCGGCGGGTCATCATTTTAGTTAAGTATTACTGATTAAGCCATACTCTACCATCCAGACCCCATGTTTCTGGAGGAGTAATGGCCAACCAGCTTAAAATCTGACTTGGCACATCGACCGTATTAGGCACTAACTTAGCAAGATTTCCAGTTGGGGGTGGGCACAGCACATCATTCTGATCCGTCCATTGTAAGGTAGTTCCTGTACCCACGGAAATATGAAAATCATTCCCTGCAGGGCTTTCATCTTTAATGATCAATCCGCTTCCGTCATTAGCCGGCCAGTAACCAATCAAACGATTCCAATAAGGATGAGATTCAGTAATACGGCTATCGCAGGCATACTGAGCAATAACTGCATCAGACAACGGCGCTTTCCAGATGCGTATATCACTTAAAAAGCCATCAAACGGCTGTCCTGTGTCAACGGGAATAAAACCCATTTCCAACGGCGCGGAATTGTTCATCGTCCCCAACTTCACCGAACTGGCAATTGACAACTCAGCTACCTGTTTGCCATCTCTGAAATACCTTATCGTTCTTAAGAAATTTTTATTATATACAACTACAGCTAAACTGTGCCAGTTGCCATCGACAAGAGTGGTCGGATCATCAGCGGCCTGATGACCAACGCCCTGACTTCCCATAAAAAAGCGCCATTTACTTGATTCCCAGGCAAAAGCCCACCCATTGCCAACACTCTTGGTTTTATCAAATCTTTTTGAAAAGAATACGGGCCATTCATAGACAAAGCTGGTTCCCCGAATATTCTTTTTCACTTTTAATTCAATCGTGAATGATGTAGTATCTCCAAAATTGTATATGCTATTATTATTTTTAACCTCTGCACGTACTGAAGTTGCTATTGTTGCGGTATTGTTTGCCGGAGCAGAGTACAACCGTAAAAATTTGCCTGTATATTTATTTCCGGTAAACGGTTTGTTTATTAGATATGGTTTATAACCAGCATTGTAGGCTATTGTAAACGTATTTGCTTTCGGATAACTGAATACCGTTTTATCATCCTGGGCAGGCGGGATCATTGCCTGGCCCCCATGGTTCGAGGTAATGACAACCAGCCAGTCTTCTTTTGCATAATCTCTTCTTGATCTTAATGCGGTCAGCATTTCACCAAGATACTGATCAAATTGAAGGATCGCATTTCTATATTCAGGAACAGAATCATCATATCCAAATTGTGCTCCGGCAATATCAATAGCATCAAATTGTCCAACAATCAGTGAAGCTATGTCACTACCGAGTTCTGCTACAACCGCTGTCTTAACTTCTGCATCTGAGTTAAACGACTGACTTACATCCGCACCTGTGGTAAGATTGTCCTTAAATATTGTAGAAGACGCAAACGAAGCAATACGGGTTTCAGGTCGTGAAGCTTTGATCCGCTGGAATATCACCGGATACTGCGCCAGTTGATTTCCTGCAAAAGAATCATCTGTAATCTTATGTTTATTTTTCTTTACTCCTGTCATCAGATCTGCCCATCCATTACCATTAGTCCCTAAACTGTCACTTAGGGAATTCCAGGAATAAGTTGAATTTTTTAGTAATGACATGACATTTGGAGCATTAGCATCCCTTACCGACCATCCCCTTGCGCCGTCCACGATCAGGTAGAGTACTTTGCGGGTTTTAACTATCGCGCTTGTTGAATCATTGTACTCCCGCGAAGGCAACAGCTTATCGAATTCACTGTTGCATGACATGATCGATCCAAGGATAGGAATTAATAACATCCCTGTTATTAACCTATATTTCAATACTTGTGATTGTAAACTCATTATGATTTCATATTATATTTTAAACAATAAAACTATTGCCGATTTTCTGGTTTAATTCTCAAACACTAACCTGGTGATATTGGAAACCGGGGTACCATCTATTTCGGTAAATGCACCCAGGAGCATGACCGCTATTTTCCCATTGGAAGTGGTTGTCTCATACAGATCACTTAATGATCCTTTCAATTCACCGATAGCGTTGTATCCTTTCGCCAGTTCTCCGGCAGGCGTTAATACCATAAAACTGGCACGTCTGATACCGTTATAACCTGTAAAACTGCCGTTGACAATAATCAAACCATTTGACAATTGTTTGGCAAAGACAGGTATACCCTCAGATGAAAAACCCTTTGAGCTGAATGAATTATCCAGGGATCCGTCAGCATTGAGCAGCGCAACACCAGCTGCCGGAGTGCCGTTATAACTGGTAAATGATCCCGATATCAGGTACTTGTTGGAGATCGCATTGTAGGTTATTGTATAAATTGATCTGTCAGCCCCCAAACCGCTGTTAAACGTCGCGTCAACGGTACCATCGGATTTCAGGCGGACGATACGTCCTGCAGCTATTCCGTCAAAGTTATTGAAATTACCAACCACAACTAGCTTTCCGTCAGCCTGCATAAAGGAATTGGATATAGTTCCGTTACCGCCAGCTAAACCTGTGCGATATGTCTGATCTAAGGAACCTTTATCATCCAAACGTATAACCTGAGGCGCCTCGGTACTGTCCACAACGAGACTGTCACTTGTAATGGTGATGCTACCAATCGTAACAGGTTTTCTTGGAACGTCATACCTGTGTTTCACATAGTATCTGAAATTTCCCACAGCAATTATCTTATTTTGAAAATTGAAGACCTCATCAATGGTTGAATTGGTTCCTCCATTAAATACAGGAACATATTTCTTCTTCCCTGTCGCAGGAATGCCTGGTGCAATACTATGGGTAGTGCTGTACGTATCAACACCGACAGAATCCACTTCTCCGTTTGAGGACAACCTGGTGATATTGTTGATATTGGTCAGTGCCGATCTTTCGTGAAAGAAACTGGAGAAACTTCCCCCTGTAATGAATTTATCATTCAATGGGACGATACTGTTCAGTGTTCCATCTGCCCCCCCGGAACGAAACGTCACATCTGCACTGCCATCACTAAATGTGCGCACAATACGATTTACGGGTGAAATTAAGCCTCTGCCATCGTAGTCTGTAAATGAGCCCACCAGTATAAAACGCTCATCACTTACTGCCAGTGCATAATTTACACCCTTATCTGCCCCCCCTTTAACTCTGAATTCAGGATCAATACTGATCTTCCCGATCACCTTAAATTTAGGCCCGAAAAATACCTGATCGCCAATCGTCAAAGTAGTAGCGCCTGAGCTTGCAGTTTCAGGCACTTTAACACTTATGCCGTTTTCAGTAACCGCAATAATTTCTGCCTCCTGACCGTTAAAAGAGAAAACGATTTGGTCTTCGTAGGGGATCAGTCCGGTCGCTGCAAAAGTCGTAACGGTTCCGCCTTCCCCCTCTTGCGGGGTAGGGGGTACTGCAAGATTGACTTTTACCCCCAATGGTTCTTTTCCTTTTTTGTAAGGATCTTCGTAAACTTTACTTTTTTCGCAGGCACTAATAAAAGCGGTCGCCAGACAAAGTAATAATATGCTCGTATGTTTTAATTTCATTGTCTTAGTATTAAATATCTGTTCTTTTTTATCTGCTGGAATATATTTCATTGACAAAACCAAAGTCGAAACCAAATCGGTGATCTAGCCTAAGCGTATGCACAACACCATTGGTAGGTTGAATGTCTGAAGAAGAGACATCTGTTCTGAGCCAGTTTTCAAGGGGCCTGTTCAGATCAGGAATATAGGATATCGCCAGGTGCCTGTAACCTGCGTACTTAATTCCATTGATATCATCATATATCACCCCTATATTTAAGATCGTTTTGTTATAGGAATAGTAACTCTGCCCGGGATATACCGCCTGCAATGTCAGATCGAGCTGATAATAATCATTTACCTTGTTCGCTCCCTTAAACATGTATCTCATCAGGTATTTACGCCAAATCTCCGGACTTATATCCTCAAGAACCTTTAACGTGTCCCGGCCCCGTTGGTATAAAAGTTGATTCGCATCTTTTAAGGCAAGTCTGACCGCTTCGTCTGTTGGTGCGAAAAAGGTAAGGTTATCGTCCTGAAATTCTCTTTCGAGACCTGCTATTTTTATAATAGAAGAAATTGTGTCAAAAGATCCCGGCTTGGACTGCAGATACTGAAGCATATTGCCATCAAATACCGGATTCTGAACACCTCCGTCAAAATAATACTCATCTTTTCTACACGAGGCAAATACCAGCAGGAGAGCAAGACCAAGCCAAACTCCGGTATTTGTAAATGTTAAATACGTTTTCATAATTCTTTCCATCTTGTTATTGCCAGTATTCATTTAATTTCATATAAGGATTGTTATGGAGTGCAGAACTATTTATCGGCCAGGTCCAGCCCCCACGATTAAACTGATCTTGTGTTAACGGATTAAGTGTCCATAGCGGGTCCAGAATCCTGTTTGTACGTATCAAATCAAAATAGAGATATCCTTCACCCATCAGTTCTTTACAGCGCTCATTAAAAATTGCATCTTTTAATGGCTGTCCTCCTGCACCTGTATAGCCCGGAGTAATTGCCCGCGTTCTTACCATATCCAGCATTTTTATAGCATCACCATCCTGCCCTAATTCAGCCAGGGCTTCCGCACGTAGCAAAATCGCATCCGGATACCGGAAAATGATGAGGTCCCATTCCGGAATACCCGAAGGCCCTGTAACGTTTGAAGCCAGGCTTCCTTTAAATTTCAATAGCTGAAAGTTGCCATCCTGAGATAACATAAAATTGTCAAACCAGAGATCCCTCCGCTTGTCTGAAATACCTGTCGGGTACAGTCTCAGCAAATAATCCGCTCTAAAATAGCCATGACTGGAATTGTTCTCCCCGCCGGTGGCCTTATTGGGATACTTCAACATGATTTCCCCAAAAAATGCCCTGAAATTCGGCGCTGTTGGTTCGTAGTTAATACTTTGGTTGAATTCGAATATTCCCTCAGTACTCCTTCCCTTCATGACTTCACTAAAATTCTCCAGGGGCATCAAAGTATAGACATTACTTTTTATCAACTCATCCCCCCTATCTGCAGTTTCCTGATAATATTTGTCCTTGTTGGCTTTGTCAAATCCCGCATTCCACATATTCATATTCATTAATAAATCCAGTGCTGCTCCGCGGGTAGCCCGGACGGCTCTTAATGCCGGATCAGAAAACGCCAGCGGAAGATCATTTGCTTTGGGTTTGAGGTCCGCTATGCATTTATTTAATACGGAAACAAAATTTTCTCTCGGCAGAGGATCTTGCTGATACGGTAGTATATAGTAAGGCACATCACCATACAAACGAACCATCAAAAAGTAAGTCAGACATCTGATAAAAGCGGCTTCTGCTTTATACTGGCTTGTTTCTGCAGCACTTAGTCCGGGGATTCCCTTGTCGACCCTGTCATATAATATATTAGCGCCCTGTATCACTGAATAAAAATCATACCATTGGGTGATGGAAGAAAATCCTAGACCATTCCATGCAGCATTAGTGGAAAGTACACCCGTACCACCCATGAGGTTATTTACAGCAAATTGTTCATAAACAAGACGTATATTTTTTTCGGCGGCAGCGTTGGTATTGTTGGCAATTGTGGCTCTGATATAACCGGAACGAAGTTCGCCGGTTGCCGGAATGAAAGAGGTACTGGTAAGTTTACCCCTAAGCTTTGCATATAAATCGCTGGTGAAGGACTCGGCATCAGCTTTAGATGCCCAGAAAATATTCCCGCTTAATTTATCAAGCGGTTTTACATCCAGGAATTTCTTACAGCCAATCTGTCCTAAGAAAATCGATATAAACAATATAAAAATAGTATATTTTTTCATACTCTGTTGATTATCATAAATCATTAAAATTCTACATTAATTCCAAGGTTGTAAGTACGGGCAACAGGATAGCCACCTGAAGCATCGTACCCCAGGGCAGTTACGTTTTCAGGGTTTGGGCCAGAATAAGAAGACAGCGTAAATACGTTGTTCGATGAGAGGTAAAATCTTAACACATTTATTCCCAGACTTTTGGTGAATTCTTTGTTTAAGGTGTATCCCAGAGAAAGACTATTCAGCTTGAAGTAGGTTCCGTCCTCCTGAAATATAGACTGATTAGATCTGAAGGGATTAATTGTACCCGTTCTGGTATAATCAAAAGGATTCGGATATGTAGCATTCACCGCACCTGGACTGTAGTAATTTAAATCACTCAGCGGTAAGTAAACGCGATCACCGAAAGGATTGTTGACCAGTCTCAGTCTGGAGGCCAAAGCATCGTTGATAATATCTCTTTTCATTGTAAAAGAGCCACTAATGTTTAAAGAAAAGTTCTTGTAGGCAATATAACTGCTTAATCCTCCTGTGACAATTGGCTGAGAATTACCTAAAACCTGCCTGTCCTTTTCTGTAAGTACATAATCACCGTCTGTATCTTCCCATATGGGGTCGCCTGCCTGAAAGAAAGCTGTGGCAGAGGCATCGGTACGGTATAGAAATCCGGTACCAGGATCCACAGGAACACTGGAATTACTGCCATAGACTCCGTTATTTTTTAAGAGAAAATTGGAAAGTGTATTTCGGCCAACACGTAAAACTGTGGCCGGATCTCCTACAGCAGCACCATTCTGAACGATCTGATTCACGTTTCCTGGCAATCTTGTTAAGATGTCATGGTTTATCGCGCCGTTAACTGACAAGCTCCAGTTTACAGGACTGCTTTTTGACAATGGCCTTACCGATACAGTGAGTTCATATCCATAATCCACGAGTCCGGCGTCGTTACTCGATACATTTGAGAATCCGGCCATAGTAGACAGGTCTACAGAACGGCTGAGATTGGTTACTCTTTTTAAATAAGTATCAAATATCAGTCCGACCTTACTGTCAAACAGGTCGACATCTACTCCGAAATTATAAGTCGTATTTGTTGAAGGTTTAAGAACACTATTTGGTAAAGTACCATAATTTAATCCTATTCTAGGTACACCAACATAATTTCCTGTAGGCGTATAGGTGCCATATAATGAATAGATATTACCAGTAGGCTGTATATTGCGGCCCCAGCTTAAACGCATATCGGCAAATGTCAGCCACTTAATATCGGCCAGAAAATTTTCTTTGTTAAAGTTCCAGCGAAAACCTATAGAAGGATTCTTAGAGAACGGATTGTCAAACCCTGAAACAGAAGATGCATCTAAACGGTAGGTCAGGTCCAGTACATATTTCTTTTTATAGTCGTAGGAAAAACCGCTGGCGAATGACACTGTATGTTCTTTGTTGTAATTACCCAGAACCCCCCCTCCTCTTGAATAATAACTGCTTGCGCCAAGAGGTCCCTGGAACTGGTCATTCGGCGTTCGCTGTTGGATAATGAAGGAAGCCTGAAACCTTTTCATGTAAACCTCGCTGAAGGTATTCAGAAAAAAGTTGTGGTCACCGTTTCCTAAGCTTTTAGAATAGGTAAAGCCACTTCTGTTGTAAAGGGTAGAATTACGGTCATTATAAGAGTATACCCCTGAATAAAGGGAATTGGCAGCCGCCGGGGTAAAGGTTTCCTCTACCCCTACAGCGTAATCATAACTTCCGCTTGTAGAAACCCGAAAACCAGGGAACAGCACATAACCCACATCGACATTTGTTCGGAGATTCTTCGTCAAATTGTCATTCTTTATCGCAAGTGATTTTAGCACATCGCCACTGGTTTGAAATAAAGAGGGTCCGGGAAGCAATGTTGAAGCAGCAGCATTGTTACCTACGCCGGTCTGGAAAATCCCCTGGCCGTCGCCCTTATTCTGTTTGCCAATACCACCGGTCAGGTTAATAAAGACACTGAACCTTTCATTGGGTTTATAATTCATATTTGTGGTCAGCGTATAACGCTTAAAGCCAGTATTCTCGATAATGCCATTTTCACCGTAATAACCAAAATTGGTTTTATAATTAAATTTATCGTTACCACCATCAATGTTTAAATTATGACTGGTATTATAAGTAGTACGATAAAAGACATCCTGCCAGTCGGTGGAATTATTAAAGTAAGGACTCAAACTATCGGCTAACATGGGTGTAGAAGCGATCCTTTGTATATCAGAATAGGTTCCTGTTGCCAATATTTCATTGATCTTAGCCTGCCTCTCTGATATACCACCCAATGTTTCACGCAATTTGGGGCTGTTATTGGCAAAGAAATTAGCCGTATAACGAACTCGAGGTATTACTGAATTACCGCGTCGTGTGGTAATCAGGATCACACCGAATGCACCTCTGGAACCATATAATGACGTTGCCTGAGCGTCCTTCAGCACTTCAATACTTTCAATATCTTCAGGAGGGATCAGTGAAAGCGGACTCACACCCGGGCCTGCCGAATTAAATCCATACGTAAATCCACCTGCATCATCTGCTTCCACGGGAACCCCATCAATAACATATAAAGGAGAAGTCGGATTTAAAAATGAACTTGTTCCGGAACCGGATATATCCATTCCTGAAATACCCCTGATAGCTATCGAACCCCGGTAACCTGGTGCTCCGGTATTGACCTGTACATTAAGTCCTGCTACTCTACCCTGCAGCAACTGTTCAGCATTTGAAACCGGTATATCCTGTATCTCTTTGCCACTTACTGTAAAAGAAGCTCCCGTACTGGTCTCTTTCGAACGTTTCTGATAACCTCGGACTACAACTTCATCCATAGCCGATGAAGACACAGCCAAGCCTATATTCAGGGAAACCTGGTCCGGTTTCAATTTAATTTTCTGTTCTTTATATCCGATGTACCGGAAAATAAGCCCTGCCTGCAGGGGAACTGAAATCGTATACCTTCCATTTCCATCTGTTGATGCGATCCCCCTGGGTGCAGTTCCATCTAAAAAAATGGACACTCCCGGAATACCTTCTTTCGTATCTCGATCAACTACAATACCTTTGATAATCACCTGTTGTGATTGCGCAGCCAAATAACCCGGAAAAGCAAGACAGGTTATAAAAACTACGGACAGTAATAATAATTTCTTTGTCATTTTTATAATATTTAGCTTAAGGATTAATACTCATCTTGAAACCTTGGACTTTCATTGCGGAAGTGGAAAATAATTTCCCAGTCCCCTTCACGAAAAATGCTGAAATTAAATGCCAGCCTCCCTGTTTCCCTAATCCCGTCAAAACCCAGCCGGTCATAAACAAATGCTACTGCAGCTTTTGAACCATCACTGGTAGTGTATTTTGTTGGTATTTTGACCAAAGGAATTGGATAGGCAACGTCATACCGTACAAAATCAGGAGTTTGTACCATGTTAAAGCCGTGGATCAGCTCACTCCATTTTGTTTTATTAAAAGCATTTGTATTTATGGGAGCATTGTTCTTATCGATAAACTTAAAAGTAAGTGAATGTCCATCCCCTTTTCTTTTGAAATAAATGTAAACGTCCTTATTCGTGTTAGATAACAGGATTCTGTTATTTTGCCCTACCATGCCGCTCAATTCTGTAGGTAATATAGAATCTTTCTGGAGACCCGTAACTGCATCCCGGTTTGTCGGATCATACGGGCTTTCTCTTAGTGGATTTAAAACCAAATTTTTAATGGTCTTTTCACCTCCTGAATTGGAGACTTTTATGTCAAAAAGATAGCCTCCCGGATTCAGCAGGCCAGAGCCCTGATAATTCGGAATCAAATTATTCGTTGCAGACCTCCATAGCATGAGTTCACCGGATTTTCTCAGTTCCCAAAGAGGATGGTTTTCCAGTTTGCGCTTTGCCTGAATCTCTTCCATACTTTTCTCCAGTCCGTCATATGCTCCTGTCCAAACCAATACAGGCTGCCCGTTGGTAAGATTGTCAGCAGCAGTGCCGTCCATATTCCTGACATTTAACATTTCGAATTTTAGCGGAAGACTAGAATTGTCATAGTTAAGAATATTTGTAAATAGAGTTGTCCTCCCAAGCACGGGAGAGAAGTTTTGTTGCGTGTAGTCTACCCTGTCGCTAAAATAGTCAAGATCGGCAGGAAGATCATACCATTTTTTACACCCGGAAAGTGTTGCAAGCAAGAGGATCAGCATACAAATTGACCTAATGGCAACAAGTGACTTATGTATATTTATAAATTTCATATTGAAACGATTTAATTGACACGTTTAATTACATAATTATTAACCTGAACATCATTGGAATCGTGAAAGAAGCGCATCGAATGATTGCCTTTCGTGAGATGAAATACCGGGCTGGGTACCAACTGCCAAACCCACCAGCCCTTGTTATTTGGAAACGTCATCCGGCCGGTAACATTTTTAAAATCAAACTCAAAATGAAAAAGCAGAGGGTTGACCGCACTTTGATTACCAACCCTGGCGGTTATCATATAATCACCTTCCACCGGAACATTTACCGAATAATTAAGCCATTCGCCGGCCTTTGTCCATCCAAGTGAGTAACTGGCCGTATAGGTTCCGGCAGCATCACTGTACATTTGGCCCAATGTACCGAATGGGGCATCAATGTCAACAAATTCTGCTGATCGATAATTTCCGCCATTTTTGGTTAAATCATCATGAAACCCAATTCCTTCGCCTCCGAGATCAAAATCCTCAGCTTCAATAACAAAACTTTCTCCGGCAACAGAAGGCAGCACAAATGGCCCTGAATAACCGGCCGGCCTGAAAATGCTTTGCTCAAAAGGTTCTGGTTGAGGTCGCGTATACTCCCCGAAACCAAAAGGATGCATTGGATCAAGCACATGAACAATTCCGTTTGAAGTATGAATATTGATGGCATTTGCAGTTGCCTGTATCCAATCCTTTACAAACAGACTTTTCTTGGTGAAATTAAAGTTGATAATCGAAGGTCCGCCACCTTTATACCCACTGGCGTTGGCGGTACTGAGTTTGCCATTCATGGGGTATTCGTAACGCACTGCGGTCAGCATACGGCCATCTGTTGCGACCAGTGAATCTGCAATATAGGAGCCTCTAATGATATACCTGCAAACCATGCTATCCAAAAGTTCGGATGCTATATCTTTCAGATATACCATAGGCTTGCCACGTAATTTCCTGGCGATATTTAATTTAGTAACCACCTGCTCGAAACTTCGGTTGTTAACCGCAAATAAGGTTACATCATTGTTTTTCAGCGTATCGGCCAGGTTAAGTTTGTCAATGACAAACAAAAGGGAATCATATAAACCCGTCTTACTTTTCAGGTAGTCATAGGTGTTTCCTGGAAACACACTGGTCTCATTTACATACTTGTAGTCACCGGTGTCTTTTTTACAGGATGTCCAGATCACAGAAACCACAATCAGTAAGCCTATATTTTTATATAACATTTGTATATTCTTCATAACAATCACTATTTATTTCCAATACGTAGTTTGTTCCAACAATGGGTTTTGAGCGAGTACCGCCTTTGAGACCGGCCAGTAGATCCCTCCGTTTTGGATCAGGGCATTAAATGCCGGATCATTATTTTTGATCCGCTTATATCTGATCAGGTCATACCATCGCCATCCTTCTCCCATCAGTTCCTTTCTGCGTTCCTTGAAGATGGCATCAATAAGACTTCCATCTACGAGCGGATCATAAAGTGTCAATCCCCGGTTGCCTGGTCCGGTAGAGCGCCTCTCATTTAGCAATTGGGTAGCCCCGGCAGCATCTCCCAGGACAACTCTGGCCTCAGCCAGAAGTAACGCCATATCTTCAGGCCGGGTAAACACTACCGAGCTTGCGTATTGAGTCATGGAGCCGTCTGAACCATTTCCCGTTACAGTATTTACAGGAGGGTTATTATCCCGTATAATGAAGACCTTTGTAAAAATCGGGTAGGTTCTGTCGAACGCGCCAAAGTACTTGTCTGATGTTGGTGAAGATGTTATTCTGTCGATGCTAAAACGCTGATCATTGGCCAGGTTAAATATGGATAAGATTGAATCTTTAGGAACATAGATTGCCGGTAAAGGCTTGTTGATTACATAAGGTGCCGCAAGGGTTAGCTCTTCCAGAAAGCCGGAAGATCCGCTCTCTGCATTTAAAAACATATGACTAAAACCGGCAATTATATTAAATTGATTTGTGCCATATTCTCCCCTGAACATTTGGCGACTCTGATCCACATTCATATAAAACATAGATTCTGCAGGAAGAGCCATGTTGTCCAGTACCCATTTTGCCCAGGTGGCGGCTTGGGCATATTTGCCCTGCCAGGCATACACATGAGCCAGAACAGCATAAGCTGAATGTTTTTTTGCAATTTCTTCCTCAATTGCGTAATAGGGAGTTCGGGTCTGTTCCGGTTGATTTGCGTTGTAGACACGAGGCAGGTCAGCCGCAGCGGCAAGCAATTCAGATTCCACAAAAGCAAGTACTGTCTGCTGATTTTCCCGAGGTTTGTTTTCGAACTGCCCGTCATGTGATGTAATGATGAATGGCACATCCCCCCAAATCCTAACGATATAGAAATAGGCAAATGCTCTTAAATAGCGTGCATGGGCCACATCGAGCTTAAGGTCCTGGGGCAAATACCTCGCATCAGATTGTACTATTCCCGGAGCACGCTCTAAAAAGATATTGGCGGCATTAATCACTGCGTAAAATCTTCTCCAGTCTGACAGAGATTCTACAATCGGAAATGCAGCCTGAAGTTTATTTTCCGATATGGATTTCAGGTCAAGCCGCGTAACGCTTCTGAAGTCTCCACCCTGCTTTAATGCAGTCCGTAAATCCCCATATATCCAATGGCGGTCATTATCACAAAATGCGGCCCGGGCCAATCCGTAGATTCCCATCAAGCCTGCCCGGGCATCTTCAACAGACTTGTACATATTAGCTTCGCTAACCAGCCGGCTGGATTGCACATCAAGCATCTTTTTACATGAAGTCAGTGTGATGCTTAAAACCGCAGTTAATAATATTAAAATTCGAATTTTCATTTCTTTAATTTTAAATCTCTATAAAGTCTTATTCCTATAAATCCATCTTAACGCCCAATGTAAAGGTTCTCGGGATCGGCAGACCATAGCCAGTATCATAACCGGTATAGTCTGTTAATTCCGGATCACGACCTGTGTAAGAGGTTATCGTAAATACATTATTGACT
This sequence comes from Pedobacter sp., assembly GCF_035317785.1. GTDB lineage: Bacteria > Bacteroidota > Bacteroidia > Sphingobacteriales > Sphingobacteriaceae > Pedobacter. The sequence goes on from NZ_DATHGC010000165.1 coordinate 24,634, forward strand.
GTGGCGTAAATGAACAACTTGTTAATTTTAGATTTTCTACTTTTTAGAAAACCAGTGAGATCATAACCTAATGAAACTGATCTCAGCTTTAGGAAGGAAGCATTTTCAAGAAAAAGATCCTGATCTGCCCGATATGGGACAACACTGCTCCAAGGATTATACATAGGGTATTTATTGTAATCGCCGCGTTTTTCCCAAAAAGTAACCTCTTTGACAGAAGTAATATCATTGGTACTTTGTTGATTGATAAAATCAAAGCGCCTGGACATATCCTGATTGATGATATCACGGCCCAGGTTATAATAAAAGTTCAAACCAAGACTCCAGTTACTATAACGAAAATCATTATTAAAGCCTCCCGAAACAAGCGGCAACGAATGCCCGACTAATTTCCTGTCTTTATCATCAATGGTGTAATCTCCATTTTGATCTTTCCATTTTGCATCACCATTGTTCAATGGTATACCTTGAAAGTTAAGAGGTAGATTTGTATTCGGGTTTACCGGAATTTCACTGGAGGCCGTGTAAATGCCGTCATTCTGCAGCAACCAATATTGATCTACCGATTTACCAACCTGAAGCAATCTGTTACCAACAACAAGTTCGGTTAATCCCCCCGGCAATGCCTTTAACTTATTGCGGTTATAGTTTACATTTAGCGAAGATGTCCACTGTAATCTGTCTTTACCGGCTAATATATCGGCATTAATCGTGGCATCAATACCAGAATTATTTACTACTAAACCAGACTCATAAGCCTGAGCGTATCCATATTCCGCAAAAGCAGGGATACCCATTAACTGATCTTTATCAGCCTTGGAATACACGTCTGCAAAGATATTGACCCTGTTGTTCCATACACCGATATTTAATCCGGCGTTAAACTGCTCACTATAAGCCCAAGGAATATCATATCCAACCCAACCCTGTGTATACGGCCTGTTAAGCGGTGCCACCCCGGAAAATGTACCCAGTCTCGGCTCCCCGGTATAACCAATATCTACTGTATACTGGGGTCCTGCAGCATAACGGTCATCTAACTGAAGACGGCCTACACGGCCATAAGTCGCATGTAGTTTCAGCTCCGAGATTTTAGATCCCGGGTCTAAAAGGTCATTTTTAATGTCCCAGGCTGCAGAAACTATAGGCGAGAAAAACCATCTGCTTGTTGGCTGTGCACCTGAAGAACCATCAGTCCGGAGCATTACTGATAAGCTGTACTTATCTTTGAAACTGTAAGTTCCTTTTCCATAAAAAGAAACCAGGTTATTCTGGACATTATCCAGGAATCGGTACATCAGCGTATTCAGGAATCCCGTGTTCGGCTGGTTTGAAAAATAGGCCGTCAAAGGGTTTTTAGGATCATCGAGTAAGTTGATTTTAATGTAATCACTGGAGCCGCGATAGGCATATCCGTAATTGTAATGATAGGTATCCCATTGGAATGACTGGCCAGCCTCAAGATCAAGGGCATGAATTTGATTCCAGTCCAGTTTATAGCTAAGTGTATTCTCAGCTACCATTCGCTGGTTATACCCGAAATAATTAGAAACGTAACTGTTTGTTTCCAGCAGCGTACTTGGATAAAATATATCCCGGTATCCTTCATTGTAATCGGCAGAAAACCGGGAGTTGATCTTTAACTTTCCAAAAGTAAATCCAAGATTCACATATCCGTTAAGCACATTGGTTTTATTGTCGTCAAACGATTTATCATATTCTCCCAGATAATTCGCATAAAAGTCTTTATTCGGTGAAATTGGATTACTTAAATCCGGAAAATATCTTTCCTCCGCAAAACGGTCCCGCTGATATCTGTTTCTGTCCCTTACCAACTGATTCCCGTTAATTGAAGTAATTATGCTCAACCATTTGATCGGCTTCATTAGTATGGTAAAAGCGACGCTATATCTGCTTATGCCTGTTCCGTCTGCCACACCATTATTGCGCTGGTTACCTAAAGAGGCCCGGAAGTTTGCCCTTTCCGAACCACCAGTAATACTTGCGTTGGCGGAATATTCCAGAGAATTCCTGTAATACAGATCGGTCCAGTTCGAAGGACCATAATAAATGGAATACAGGGAATCCCGAAGATAGGCAGGTATATTCTGACTGTCCTCAAGCGTCCCGAACTGATTATAGAATGGTTTTCTGAAATTATATTCAGAAGCCCCGTTGATGGTTTCAATACTGTTATGGGTAGCAAGACCGATATAAGAATTGAAAGAAACCTGTTTTTTCAACTGGGGATTCTTGGTGCGTATGTATATCACCCCGTTAGCCGCCCTGGGTCCGTATATTGCAGCTTCTGACAAATCATTCATTACTGTAATGGAAGCGATATTATCCGGATCGATCCCGGCCAATAAATTGGTTGCCGGCCCTATTCTGTTAAAATCATATTGCTGGATGTCATATACAAAGGGGTGCTCCTTAGAAATCAGCGGAACACCATCCAGAACAATTAGCGGCTGGGAAGCGAATAAGTCCTTTGCAGAAAGCAGTGGTACCGAAGTGCCGTGCATAAAAATATTCTGCTCAGTCCCCGGCTCACCATTTGGCTCCTGAACATATATGCCCGCTGCCTGACCTTTTATATATTGCTGCAGGGAAACTCCAGGAAACAAAGAAACCTTATCAGATTTTATAGTGGTGTTGTTAAACCGCCCGATGTGGATCGCTTTCCGGGTAGCACGCAGCGTATCCCTGTCTAAAGAATCCGATAAAGAAGTGTCAACAGCACTGGTATCCTGCTTGCCTATCTCCTGAGGAGAAAGCTTACTATACCTTAAGGCCTTGTTTTCTATTCCATATGCGAGGCCGGAGCCCAAACCGGAAAGCACAAAAGAACAGAGCCACAAAAAAAATACAAAACGCATAATCATTGAGTTTAGATAGTATAATTGGTACAAATGAATAAGTCTGGAAAATTAAAAGTACGTCTGCAGAGGGTTCAACGCTGAATGCGGACAGGTCTTAATGCATTTCCAGATTTCATTGCAATCGCCATGACTGCGCTAAAAAAAAAATCAGAATGATTGGTAAATTTGAACAAGGAATCCTGTTCATAGTTGAAGAATGCCTGTATCAATTTAAATGTTTTTTTGACATTTAAATTTATGGGCAATTGATTTTTGAAGTAAAAAAAATGCATAAATTCAGATTTAAATATTTGGTTTGTTAGAAATAAAGAAAATGTTCCCCTATCAATTTATTACTATAACAACACGAATTCTTTTTCATACTCATTAGAATATAAAAAATATTCATGCGGCTTTAATTTTCGTAGAACATCCCGGAGATACATTTTGGTTTTAGGGACCACCTAACTATTAAAGAATTGGCATCAGATGCTTAAGTGTTCACAAGCAGGTACATTAAAGCCGATTATGGTTGGATCATCATAGCCAAACCACCACTTGCCTTGATTTCAAATGGAAAATAATCGCCTTTTTTTACATTGATAACGCGCTTTGAAATGTTGCCTTTAGCTGAATCTTCATAAATGGTTGCCGTATACTTTTTACCGGATTGCAGGAAGTCCAATACGATGTTACCTTTCCAGTCCTTTAAGCCGGCAGCACTTCCGACGAACCAAGTATCATTTTTACGGCGGGCAACACTTATATTTTCACCGATTTCGCCCATCAGATACCGGGACTCGTTCCATGTTGTGGGCACATATTTAAAAAATTCAATTTCATCCCAGTTGGTGTAATCTTTGGGTCTTCCATACCAGAATATAGACTGAAGAGGGCTAAAATAAACAACTGTTAAGGCAAGCTGCTGGGCTTTACTGACCTTAAGATTTTTACTGAAACTATTTTTAGGGTTTGGAAAACAAAATGTAAAGTCAGCAGCTCCCGCCAGAAACCGGGTATATGGTAAAACTGTGGTATGAAATGCATCCGGGCTGTTTTCATCCCCTCTGATTCCTTCCTGGGATAATAAAGCAGGACGTGTTCTGTTTAAGCCAGTGGGCTTATAATTATCATGAATATTCAGAAGTAAACCGGCGTCGTTCACTTTTTTAATAGCACCTGCCAGCCAGGTAATTCCTTTTTGGGTAAAACCGTCTACGAAACCAAATTTCAATCCACTTATGCCCCACTGCTTATACAATGGCAGAATGGTATCTAAATGATTTCTAAGCCCTATATAATTAACGTAAAGAATTACACCAATCCCATTTTCTTTTCCATATTGAATCACTTTTTGAAGATCAAGCTGTGGGATAGCAACTGCAGGGTCAGATGAAAGTGCCCTTTCCGGACCATACCAACCCGCGTCAAACATAATGTATTGAAAATTAAGTTTTTCTGCCAGATCTATGCAGTCCATTCCGCTTTGTGTGTTGAGTTCGGATCTGATTAATTTACCTGGTTTTATCCAGGCTGGTATTTTTTTATAAGGCTGTTCACTTAACTTAAGCGGCAGTTCACTGTACCTGTGAAGTCCAATGGCAGATTCCGAAAAACTAACAGTCCGCCAGGGTGTTTGAAATGGCAAAACTGCATTAACCAAGACATCTCTGGCGAAAGAAACTTCCAGACTATTGGAAGAAGCCCCGCGTGCGAGTTCCGCTTTCGTATAATTGTCATTACTTGCCTCACCAATACTCAAGAATAATTTTCCGCTGGTCAAAGTAGATGGAAGATCACTTGTGGTCTTCATAGAATCGATTTCTATTGGTGTAAAAACTGATTCATGATGGTACTGATAGATCTTGAAAGAATCGGTAAAATTGAATTGCGTAACTTCTTTTTTGACGATCAGCTTTTTTATGCCATTTTGCTCGGGTAAGATGTATCGAAATGCAATGCTTCCATTATATGCACGAATCAGAATTTTGTATTTTAATGTTCCAGCGCTGCAGTTAATATTTAACTCGTTGTAACTATTTTTTATGACATCGTTCTCTCCTATGCTCCAGGAAATATTTTCAGAATGACTTTTTTGTGATTGTGAGCGAATGATCGTTTTGTCACCTGCACCCGCATCGTTTAAATCCAGACCAAGCTTGGACCATGCCAATACTTCTTTGCCAGCATAAACAGTCCGGTATTGCAAATTGCCTTCGGAAGTGAGGTTAAGTTCAAATCGGGTCTCTTTATCCGGAGACTGTGCTGTTGCTATTTGTTTTACTTGTGAAATAGCCGGGAAACCAGTTATAACCAAAACCAATAAAACGATTATGGATTTGCATTTTTTCATATTTTTATCTTATTACTATTTTTTTAATTCTTGAGGCTTGACAACTATCTTCCGCAAATATAAACTGCGTTATTTGGTGGGGGAGATGAATTTTACTTCTTCCACATGTTCACCAATAAGAATATTTGCCAAATCTCCCGTTTTATACCAGGCCGGTTTTCCGGGCATATTATCAGCAATTACTTTTCCATTTATGATGAGGTTATCAAAAGTAATGTTCCTGATACCTCTGGTTTCATCATAACCCGTAATAACAGATAAATTGGCCTGATTACCTGTATAAGAAATATCTTTAAAATAAATATTTTCAATCCCTCTTCCTGCCGATGTATTGTATTTTCGATTAAACATCACCCTCATGTTTACCAGCTGGCCTTTCCTGATGTTTTCTACACGGATATCATTAAAGCTGATATCTCTTATCAGGTTACTATCCCCTGCATTCAGGGAAAGGCAGCCCTGGTAATCCAATTGATTCTCATACTGGTCAAGAACATCTATGTTTGTAAATTTCATATTCCCAAGGGTTTCAGGATTCTTCGAATTACCGTGTGTTCCGATCTGTATCGGGTGAGCCACGTCGGCCCACAGTACAGAGTTCTGCACAGTTAGGTTCTTTACATCGCCATAGTAAGCCCATCTGTGTCCATAGATGGCAATACAATCATCTGCATTTCTCATAAATACCCGGTCAATCAACACATTCGTACTGCTAAAGATATCCAGTCCGTCTGCATTTCCTCCTGAACTAAATGATTTGAAATTACTGATCGTCACGTCTTTTGATTGCCCAACAAGCACACTGTATTTATCAGGTATCACTATAAAACCGTTGATTTCAATATTTTTGGAGAATTCAACTGTTATTTCATCGTTGCGTGTTCGTCTGAAACTTGTCTTTGGAGCAGGATTTTCAGAAGGAATCTGAGCAATCGCTACCTGGGTTAGAATCCCCCGGCCAAGAATACGAACGTTCTCTGCCTTGCTAATTGTTAAACTTCCCTGTACAATTGCTCCCCCTGCAATGTATACGGTTTTGTTGGATGGTATTTTTAGATCTCCTATATAATGTATTCCTGGTCCGTAATAGACCACACTGGTATCAGATGGCAAGGGTTTTGTAGTTTCCAGGGGATTTGCAAAAAGCTGAAGGTTGTGAAAAATATCACCATTTACTTCCACAGATAGATTTCTTGGCTCTGTTAAAGAAAAAGTGATTGTATTGCCCTTTACAGATTTAACAATGCCATGAGAAGACGGCCGGATCTTTACTTCTTTTACCGGACCTTTATTATAGGTAACCGAGACTTCCACCTTCCCGGAAAAATCAAAATAAGCAAAAGATGTAGTTTGTATTATATTTTTATTATTAACCACTTCAGCAACTTTGGCCGGGTAAGAATGAACTGATTGCCATTGCTTTCCCGCTTCTCTTACTTTTACGGTATAATCCGGATTTAAAATGCTGCCTTTGGGTGCGCTGTAGGTGATAAGCTGCGCATAGGTATACTGGCAAAAGATTAAAAACAGACACAGGGAGAATGATGTTTTATTCATTAGATATTAGGGCTAGGGTTATAAATCTGCGTTTCAAAAAACATACAGCTGCTGAAGCAGATCTATGCCTTTTTGAACTCAGACACCGAATTTTAATGCTTATACTCTTAAAAGAAAAATTCTGTATTCAAACACACTTAAGTCCTGTTAAGGGATTCGAATTAATCTTTGCTGGGGATTTTATATAAAGTCATCTTCATCGGCATAATAAACCGGAAACCATAGCTACCTGTTTCCGGGCTGCAGTTATCTCTTAATTTTCAGGGCAATTGTGGTCACAACGGAGTCTAACAGTCTTGGATCTATAGAAAATATAATCCCTGCTTTATCCTGTTTGAAATTCACTTTTTGACCGTTTAAAACTTTGCAGGAAACGACTCTTTGCGCTATAGGCGGCAACTTAACTTCATTACTTCCTGCAGGCAACTTTAACAAGTGGATATAGATCATATTTCCTTTGTAAGTCGCACCATAGACCTCATCAACTGGCTGAAAAGGACCTGGACGCGTCCCATAGATGCTTTCTCCGTTTTTTGTCAGCCAATCCCCCACTTCCTTTAAACGGGCAACGTGAGTAGGCGGGATCACGCCATCAGGATCCGGCCCAACATTCAGCAGCATGTTGCCACCCCTGTCCACGGTATTGACCAGCATATCAACTAAGCTTTTAACGGACATTAATCTTTGTGCGGTATTATAACCCCAGCTTGAGCCGTTCAGGTTTAAACATTTCTCCCATGGAATAGGGATGATCGGGCCTTTAACAGGCGCATTGCCCTCATTCGTCTCGAAATCACCGACCATGCCGGACCTTGGATTGATCACGATATCCGGCTGATAACTGCGTACCATTCCATTGAGCTTCAATGGCTCCCAAAACCAGGCTGCGTCCGCGTCACCTCCTTTATGTGCCAGCCACCCCCCATCATACCATAAGATATCCACCTTGCCATAATTTTTCATCAGTTCTTCGACCTGCCCGTAGGTTTGTTTTTTCAGCAATGCAGCGTTTTCAGGTAGTCCTTTTGGATTAAAGTAGCCCGGAAAGCGCCAGTCAAGAGGTGAATAGTATATACCCACCTTTAGCCCGGCTTTGCGACAGGCATGTGTATATTCCTTTACAAAATCGTGGTGGGCCGCAGTTTCCCAGCTATTAAAATGAGCATAGCTTGCCGGACTGTTCCACATCGCGAAGCCATCGTGGTGCCTGGCAACCATGACCATATACTTCATCCCGGCTTCCTTCGCTACCTTTGCCCATTCGGCGCCGCTGAAGTGTTGGGGATTAAACTGACCAGCCAGTTTTGCATATTCTTCTGCGGGGATCTTTTTGTTGAACATCGTCCATTCCCCGGTAGCCGGGATGGCATATAGTCCCCAATGTATAAACATGCCGAATTTTTGGTCCTCCCACCATTGCATTTTTTCCGGAGAAAGGTTCGAGCCTGGGCCTGACACCCCTTTACCTGCACCTTTCAAACCTGCATAATTCGTTTTATCCATAGACTTCCGTTCATCAGCACCCATGTCCTGGCCCTTTACTGAAAGTGAAACTATCAGCAATCCAAATAACAGGGCAAGCATGTTTAGGTGGAAAATTTTTGTACGTGTATTTTCTGTTATTCTCATTTTAGCATATTGATTAATTGTAATTGAATAATAGATGACATTTTGATTTATATCAAAGTGACGACAATTCATAGGTCACATTTTCCTCTGAATCTAAAGCAAGTATATAATTTCCATTCTCTTTAACAGTCTTTGTGTTCTGTCCCGTTATATGGAAAGGAACACTGGCTCTTATTTTGCATACTTCCCCGCTCAATGATTTGATTTTAGCGTTTGTCAAACGGCCATTCTTCCAATTGATACTCACTTCAAAACCACCTCTGGCTTTAAGCCCGGTAATTGATCCATTGGGCCAGGCTGCAGGCAGGGCAGGTAAAATATCAAGTACGTAGGCATCGATTTCAGATTTTTGAGTAGTTTGGTAACTTTCACTGCTTTGCAGTAAGGTCCCCGTAATCCCCGAGACCGCCCCAAAGTTGCCGTCAATCTGAAATGGAGGATGTGCATCAAAAAGATTTGCATAAGTACCTCCCGCATTTGCCATTACTGTTTTAGTGTCATTTGTATATCTGAGCTGGTAAGAAAGTAATTTATGTACATGGTCTCCATTTCGAAGCATTGCCCAGAAATTTTCCTTCCATGCAATAGACCATCCGGTTCCATCATCACCGCGCAATTCTAGTGACTTTTTTGCTGCTGCAGCTAATTTTGGAGTTCCCAGCGCAGTAATCTGATGACCCGGATATAGTGGAAACAGGTGAGAAACATGGCGGTGACCCATATCATCTGAATTTAAATCCCAATCCTCATTCCATTCCATCAACTGGCCAGCCCTACCGATTTGAAGCGGGCGAATCTGGTTCCGGGCCTTAATCACCTTTTGCTGAAAATCAATATCCAGATTCAGTTCAGCACAGGAATGGATAACATTATTAAACAAATCCCATACGATAGCTCTTTCCATTGTAGCGCCTTCAGTAACGTTACTTTTAATACCGCTGTTAGTAGTAAAATTATTTTCCGGAGATGTAGAAGGAGAAGTCACCAGGTATCCGGACTTATCCTCAATCATTGTCGCCATGTAAAATTCAGCTGCACCCTTAAGGGTAGGATATATTGATTTTAAATATGCTTTGTCCCTTCCAAATGCATAATGCTCCCATAAATGTTGGCAAACCCAGCCACTGCTTCCTGAAAAGACACCCCAGGGCAAAGCAGCCCCCGGACTTGTCCAGCCCCAGGGGTTAGTGGTGTATCCATAAAACCATCCAGGCGTTTCAGGCCCATAATAAGCTTTTGCCGTTTTTATACCTGATTCTTTCAATGCCTGTGTCATTCGGATCATTGGTAAATGCAGTTCAGAAAGATTTGTCTGTTCAGCCTGCCAATAATTCATTTCATAATTAATATTCGATTTATAATCGCACTTCCATGGCAGGTCCAGTCCGTCACCCCATATCCCCTGAGAATTGGATGGCAATGGGTTGTCCGGACGACTTGATGAGATCAGCAGGTAGCGGCCATATTGATAGAACAGTGCAACAAACGCCGGATCTTTTGTACCATCATGATATGTCTTTAAACGCTGATCTGTAGGCTTTTGGATAGCATCCGCATCACCAAGATCAAAATTTACACGTCTGAAATATTTTTGATAATCCCGGATATGTGCCTCTTTCAGTTGGGCATAAGATTTTGACAAAGCCACCTCCGTGTGCTTGGTGACTGCATTGTGCGGATTTTGTCCTTTAAATCTCAGGGCATAATCAAGGATATAAGATGTACCGGCGGTAACTAGCAAAGTAACTTCATCTGCATTCTCCACCAAGAGCCTGTCCCGGTCGCCTTTTATCATTCCGCCTTTATTAATTACGGTTAACTGTATTTCATAAGCCAGGGTGTTACCAGTATTTCCGATCATGATCAATTTATTAGGAGCTACAAACCTTGTTTGGGCTCTTTCAAGCCTTGTTAAATTAACATTAAAAGTGAGCCCCGCCTTTTTACTACTGGTAAGATGTTGCATCATAACACCATCTGCTGCACTTGAAAAAGTCTCGCGGGCATAGCTGACTGCCCCCGCTTTAAATGAAACACCTGCAAGTGCCTTATCAATGTCAAGCCAGCGATAATAATCAGTTATCACACCTTTTGGTAAACTAAATTGCAGCGAAAGGTCTCCCAGTGTCTGGTAGGAGGCATTGTATGGGGCAGAAGAAGTAAAATGTGTGCTTGTCAGTTGTTGAGCTTCTTTATACATTCCCTGCCGGATTGCTTTTCTGATTGTGTCCAGATGAAGGTATGCTCCTTTTCTGTCCGCATCAGGTTGTGGGTCACCGGACCATACTGTAATGTCATTCAATTGAAAACGCTCCCGTTCAGGCTTTCCGAAGATCATTGCGCCAAAACGGCCATTTCCGATTGGAAGAGCCTCTGTCCATTGACTTGCCGGAGCCTTATACCATAGTGTGGAATTATTTATCGCCATGGATTTTATTCCCAAAACCGGATGCAAAAACCCAAGCTCTAGTCGATTTGGGCTGGTAGATCTATAATTTCCGGAATTGCTGTTTAAATCCCATTCAGTTACAGGCAGGAATGGACTCCTTTTCAAGGTTCTTTCTTTCAATTTTTCAATTTCAGTACCTGTCAATGCCCGGTTATATATTGCAATCCTGTTCATATCGCCATGAAAATAATTCTGGCCCTGAGCATCTGCACCAATTCGCAATGGGTAACTTGTATGTCTGATTGCCCTAAGGCCAGGCCGGGAAATCATCGCAATTTCCTTCCCATCCATGTAAAGCTTAAAAATTCCTTTTGACCGACTAAATACACCAGCGATGTGAATCCATTTACCTAAAGGCAAAGTTTCTGATTTGCTACTGATCTGCTCAGTTCCTGCAACCATCCACAATTTATTATTTTTTCCAACTCCCAGCAGGAATCCGCCTGAGCCTGAAGATTGGTATTTATCAATAATTCTTGTATTTTCATACTGACCTTCATTAATCTTTATCCATGCCTCCAGGGAAACTTCTTCGGAAAGGTCTAAATCTGGAATATGATCTGCTTCCAATATATTATTTTCATTGAATGAAAGACCTTTTTCTTCATCGGAATGAAATGAAGACATTCCAATCGATACCACACATGCGGTGGCGATTGCTACAATGAACTTGAATCTATTAAAGCGTTTCATTTATTGCATATATTAGGATATTTTGATCATCATGGTGAATTTCAAATATTAATGTTTGACTTTAAATAATTTAACACCAAACATAAAAATCACAAAATAGCAGATGATAGGCAGATAATATGCCTGCGCCACATCGTAATTGGCTATCTTTCCCATAAAATAAGGCAATACCGCTCCCCCAACTACACCCATAGAAATAAAAGAAGAGGCTTGCTGAGTATGCTTACCAAGATTCTTTAATCCTAAACTAAATATCGTCGGGAACATAATGCTAAAAAAGAAGTTTAAACTGAACAGCATACAATAGGATGCCCAGCCCCAGCTTTGCGCTATAATAACACAGGCCACTATACTGCAGAAAGCAAAAGCGGCCAGGATTTTATTTGGTGCAATATATTTCATCAGGTAAGTCCCTACAAAACGGCCTATTGCCATCATAGCCATGAACAGCACCATAAAGTTTCCAGCCTTTTCATCTGTAAAACCCATTTTTTCATGTCCGTAATTAATAAAATAACTCCAAGTGCCAGCCTGGGCGGCAACATTGAAAAACTGTGCAATGGCAGCCCACACAAAATGACGATGCTGGTATAACTTTTTATCAGGAGCCGTATCCACATTAACCATGTCAGGATCACTTATCTCTGATACAGAGGCATGGGGATCAACTAATGCAGGAATCTTTATAAAGAAAAAGGCAATAGCTACGAACACGATAAAGCCGCCTAAACCCACATAAAGAGTTTTTACAGAATCAAGACTATGACCCTGAGCACCTGATGTCGCGCGCAATAAAAAATAGGTGCCGATCGCAGGACCTATAATCGCACCCACAGCATTGAATGACTGG
>NZ_DATHGC010000166.1:0-27061 GCF_035317785.1 Pedobacter sp.
CACAACCAGGACGTCTTCAAGACCAAGCCCGCGAACGAAAAGCTCAGTTTCCCTGCCCGCAGTGCCGTTGCCGACGGCAATGGCTTCCACCTCATGTTCCCTGCAGAGCCTTTTTAAGGTTTCAGCAGATTCCAGGACGCCCCTGTTTCCGTTATGCGGATAAATTGTGGTATTCTCCAGCAGCTTACCCTGTTTGTTTAAACACGCCACCTTACAGCCGGTACGGAATCCCGGATCTATTGCCAGTACATTCTTTTCTCCCATTGGCGCGGCAAGCAGTAATTGCCTGGCATTTTCTGCGAATACCCTGATCGCTTCTTCATCCGCAGTTTCCTTTGAAAGCCCGCGGACTTCAGTTTCCATAGCAGGGCCAAGCAATCTTTTATACCCGTCCTGTATCGCCAGTTTTACCTGTGCAGACGCGGCATTGTTTCCTTTTATAAATCGTTTTTCGAGGATTTCAATGGCCCCCTCTTCAGCAGGCGCTGTTTCCAGTTTCAGGATCTCCTCATTTTCGCCCCTTCTCATTGCCAGCACCCGGTGTGAAGGCGCTGCCTTAAGCGGCTCGTTCCAGTCAAAGTAATCTTTGTACTTGATGCCGGCCTCTTCTTTGCCTTTGACGACGGTAGATTTAACCACAGCGTGCTGCTGAAAGTATTTCCTCATGGAGGTGCGTGCATCAACGTTCTCGTTGACCAGCTCAGCAATGATATCACGTGCCCCCGCCAGTGCTTCATCTATGGCGTTCACACCCAGCTCTTCGTTCAGAAACTGTTCAGCTGTTGCTTCGGGATCTTTGTTGTCCTGTGCCAGGATGGAAAGTGCAAGAGGCTCAAGACCTTTCTTACGTGCTTCTGATGCCCTGGTTTTACGCTTCGGCTTGTAGGGCAGGTAAATGTCTTCTATCGTCGCAATATTGGTAGCCGCATTGATCAGGGCTTCCAGTTCCGGGGTGAGCTTATCGAGCGCCGCCAATGCCTTTAATATGGCCTCCCGGCGTTTATCCAGTTCCCTGAGCTGCTGAAAACGGTCACGGATGACAGCAACCTGTACTTCATCCAGACTTCCCGTCATTTCCTTACGGTAACGTGAGATGAACGGAACAGTTGCTCCGTCATCCAGCAATTCAATAGTAGCAATAACCTGCTTTTCTGCAACTGCCAGTTCCGCAGCAATAATGATTGAGTGATTACTCATTTTAATCTGTATTTGATCTTTTAAAGGACAATGGCGCCAAAAATAAATAAAAAATCCCGCAGGGTATGACCAACGGGATTATATTTTTCTTAAATAATAGGTGTTATTTTGCTACGTACATGACCTCTTTTACAGCTTTTACCACTCTTTCAGCATTAGGTAAGCTGGCTGCAATAAGGGTCGGAGCATATGGAAGCGGTACATCCGCACAAGTAATACGCAGTACAGGGGCATCTAAATAGTCAAAAGCATTCTTTTGAACATTAAATGCGATCTCAGAAGAGATAGAAGCCAGTGGCCATGCCTCTTCAACGATCACCAAACGGTTGGTTTTCTTAACAGATTCAATTATGGCTGCATAATCGATAGGACGTACAGTACGCAGATCGATCACTTCAACATTCACTCCCTCTTTGGTCAGTTCTTCAACAGCTGGATTTACCACGCGGGTCAGCATTTTGCCAAAAGTAACGATGGTTACATCTGTTCCTTCTTTTACAATTTTGGCTTTGCCCAATGGAATATAATATTCATCTTCAGGCACTTCGCCCTTATCGCCATACATCACCTCAGATTCCATGAAGATTACAGGATCCGGGTCAATGATCGATTGTTTCAATAAACCTTTAGCTTCGTAAGGAGTAGAAGGGACTACCACTTTTAATCCGGGACAGTTTGCAAACCAGTTCTCAAAGTTCTGGGAGTGCTGGGCGCCGAGCTGACCGGCATTGCCTGTTGGTCCGCGAAATACAATCGGCACGGTGAACTGTCCGCCGCTCATGGAAAGAATTTTTGCAGCGCCGTTAATGATCTGATCTATGGCAACCAGCGAGAAGTTGAAGGTCATAAATTCTACAATAGGGATCAATCCGTTCATTGCTGCGCCAATGCCGATTCCGGTAAAGCCAAGTTCTGCAATAGGAGTATCTATGATACGCTTTTCGCCAAACTCATCCAGCATGCCCTGGCTTACTTTATATGCACCATTATATTGTGCAACTTCTTCGCCCATCAAAAAAACGTTTTCATTCTTACGCATTTCTTCACTAAGGGCTTCACGTAAAGCTTCTCTAAATTGAATCTCTCTCATTGTATATTCAAATATTAACTAGCGGCAAACTTAGATAAAATTGTTTTTAAATGCAATTATTCGTCATTGATCACCTGTCTTTTACTGGTATTCATGATCTCGCAAGCTCGGTTTTACCGATCTCTCTCTAAACTTACATCCCGCAAAGGGTCAAATATGGCGAATACATAAATCCCGCTTCATTTTCTGTAGCAATAAACGGTATATTCTCATCAAAAAGCTCGGCAAGTTTGGACTTAAGGAAGGTGAGAAACTCCAGTTTTATACTTTCCAGCAATTCTCCCTGCAATTTGATCTTATCTTTGCCTTCCATAAAGAATGTTCCCTCTTTTCGCATGTTTCTGATGCTGTAAAGATTGGGCTCTACCATTTGCAAGGCATTGGCCTGTTCAAATACATAGGTATAAAACAGTGTCTGGATCAGCGCTTTGTTCTGTTTACCGCCATTGGTGTCAAATACATCTTCCAGGTTTGTATACCGCAAATTGTCACTTCCTGTCTTGTAATCCACAATCCGCGTAACACCATTTTTACGGTCTATACGGTCTATGATCCCATGGAGGGTAATGTTTTTGTCCAGGCCGTTTACCGTAAAGCCAAATTGGATCTTGTCTCTTTTTTCCAGTTCAATAATTTCAAAAGGCGCCTCGCTTTCATCATGATCGAGGATCAGGCCAGCGTATTCTTCTACTATGGCCAGCACAACCTTTTGCATTCCATTGTGGGCCAGCTGATGGTTCTCATTCTTGAACATTACTTTGGCAAAAGCCCTGACCGTCAATTCAGGAATATGCCTGCGGTGTTCAGCTATCCGTTCCCTGGTCATCAATGGATCCTGCCTCCTGAGCTGCTGGTAAAAGGTCTCCAGCACGTAATGGAGCATAGACCCAATGTAATTTGCCTCCAGATTTTCCGAGATTTCCTCGGGTTCTTCTATTTTGGCGATATACCGGTAAAAGAACTGCAGGGGGCAGTTGACATAGGCCGTTAATGCAGAGGCCGACAAGGGGACTTCTCCGGTAAGGTACCTGTTCAGCAAGGCCATCACCTTCGCATCTTTTTCAACCACGACCAGCGGCCGCTTTTCGGTGGCAATGTGCTGCTTGTGTTCCAGATAGTTAAAAGTAAATCCGCTTTCATATTCCAGCTGCTTTAAAAACCGTGTTGGTTCACCCGTATTGCTGTCGTCTGCCTGTGCGTTGTAAACAAGGCTCACCTTTTTAGAGCGCTGCAGCAGGCGGTAAAACATATAGGCTGATATCGCATCGAGGTTTTCCAGTACAGGTAATCCGTAAGCCTTTCTGATGCTGTAAGGGATAAAGCTGGGCGCAACACTGGTTTGAGGAAGCAGGCCCTCATTAACGCCTAAAATATAGACCTGTTCAAAATCAAGGCTCCGGCTTTCCAGCAGGCCCATCACCTGGATTCCACGTAAAGGCTCCCCGGTCAGCGGCACGGCGATGCCCTGGATGGCTTTTTGAATCAGCGACAGTACAAAAGACAATTCCTTGCCGGAGTTCAGCTTAGGCAGGTAGGTGGTAAGTCCGTCGTGCAGGCGGTTTAATTCCTTTATCGTGGCGACAAACAGGTCTGCTTCTGTTTGTTTTAAGGACTTGTCTGCCAGCTGCTGCTCCAGAATGCGCTTAAAGATCGCCTGTAAGGTATTGGTTGCCTGCGCACTGCTTTCTGCTTTTGTAAAAAACAACTCGAGCAATCCCCTTTGTCCCTGCAGCCTTGCCAGAGGCACTTCCGCCAGTTGTTCAGACAATAGCCGCTCCTGTATTTTACCCCGCATCTTTTCCGAGATCCCGGTAAGCGGATGTGAAAGAAAGGCCTCGACCTCTTTATAGCTTACCGTGTTCTTTTCTTCCTGTATCAATTGTGCCTGCACACTGAGCCATAAATCTGCCAGCCCGAAGATAGAAGAGGCGACCAAAGGATAACCCATGGTCACATTTAAGTTAATGGCATGTGTCTGATCACCATCGGTATAGTGCGTGGGAATAGTCTGCAATACGGGCAGAAGCAAACTTTCATCGGCCAGTACCAGTGCTATTTTCCCCGCATTGTCTGCTTGTTTTAGCAATGGATAATCCTGCTGCAGCGCTTTACTCAATATTTTAGCCTGGGCAGCCTGACCCTGGGCTTTGTAAACATCTACACTTTTAGGTTCATCCCTGATGAATGCCCGCTCTGCACCCAGCGAGTTTACCAGCCCTGTCTGTTCCAGGTTTTTTCTTAAAAACAGTCCGGCCTCCTGTATCGGATCATCCAGATAATAGGAATCAGTATCAAAGTAAAACAAAGCCCTTCCTTCATCCTGCCAGCGTCTGAACACCGCAGCTTCAGACCTGCTGAGGGCATTAAACCCTACAAAAACAAGTTTTCCCTTATCAAATATATCTGTAAAACCGGGAAGTCCGGCCTTGTTTTCCGCAAGCAGCCTGTATACATGCCCCATAGTAGTAAGACCCTTGCTTTTCAGCTCCTGATGATAGGTATTGTAAAGTTTCGGCATGCGCTGCCACATCCGAATGAACTGTTCCTGTTGTTTTTTTTGTTTCCCTTCTGAATAGGACCTCCAGAAACCGGCTAAAAATTCCTGCTGCTCTTCGGATAAATAGTCGAATTCGTAGTCGATCTCTGCAAAATCTTCCAGTTGCTCAAACAGCTTTTCCGCATTGACCAGGTCATTGTCGATCTGGGCAAAATCACTCAGTATGATGCGTGCAATGGGGTAAAATCTCGCCGGTTCCATCGCTGCTTCGCCCTCATGCAGCACCAGTTCATTGTATTTATGGTATAAAGTGAAAAACTGTGTAAAGGCATCGGCTATTTTCAGCGCTGATGACAAAGCGAAGAATTCCTGAACGGTATAAAATGACGGGCTCCAAAAGGGTTTGCCGATCACCTGTGAAAGATGGCTCTGCAAATACGCCACCGGCCTTTTGTTGTTGAAAACAATTGCGGCATGCTGGAGGTCGTCGCCCAAACGCGACACCAGGTCTTCTGCTACCTCTCTTAAAAATGGCTTCATGCTGTCCTTGCCTTTAATCGTTAAACTAATTTTAATTGCCCGCTGACCGCGTAAAACAAATAGGTTTTTACATGCGGATATCCCATAGCCAGCAGCAATGCTTTATAATGGCTGACCTGTTCAATATGCCGGTCGCTTTCCTGCTGGGTAAATTTATAATCGATCACGGTTACCTCATTTCCGTTCACCAATACTTTGTCAGGGCGGTAACTTTTTCCATTGGCATCTATGATGCTGCGCTCGTTCAAACTCTGCTCACTTTTGTTCAGGAGCTCCTGCAGGCCGGAATGCTGTAATACGGCTACAGCCTGATTCTTTAAAAACGGGAGCTCAGCCGCCTTGAAAACGCCTTCTAAAAGCAGGGTTTGCAACACTGAATCTATTCCTTCAGCTGTACCTGCCCTGGCCAGTACTTCGTGCAGGATGGTTCCGGTTCTGCCCGCGCTTTCCCCGGTTAGCAGATCTATCTCTCGGCGCTTCAGACTGGCGTCAAAAACCTGGCTGAGCCGGTTAGAAACCGGATACTGTTCCAGTTCAATGAAACTGCCCCTGTCCGCTCTGAAAGGTACTGCGTTTACCGGGTCATCGATGACGTAGCTGTTGTCTTCAGACAGCTCATCTTCAAAAACTTTGAACAGCAGGTCGCCGATATTGGTAATGGTATCAGTCTTCTTGCCCAGCGTACTGATGTACAGATACTCTTTAGCGCGTGTGGCGGCCACATAGAGCATATTCAGCGCATCCATATTGTTGTACAGCAATTCTTCAAAATAGGGCTTTGCTACACTTGATCTGCCCAGCTCTTTATTATATTTCAGCGGAATGCTCTGCAAATGATGGTAAGGCGTGTTTTCTGCCGGAACCCAAAAGATGCCATTGGTTTTCCCGTTAATGTCCCAGTTGCAAAATGGCACCATGACAGCCCTGAATGCAAGGCCTTTTGATTTATGAATGGTAATGACCTGTACAGCATCGGTATTGTCTGAGGAGGGCAATGTCTTTCTTCCCCCTTCTTCATTCCAGTAGGAGAGAAATGATGCAATCCCCTTTTCACCGTGCTGGGCAAAGTTCCCGGTCAGGTCTCTCAATGCCAGCAGGTATGGCAGGTGTGAAGCGTTTTTGCTTTCATGAAGCCCATAGGACTCGATGATCTTTTCCAGCAATGCCGGGATCGGCTGCTGCATCCAGGTATGCCAGTTCAGGCACAGATCGTCCGGCAATATCCCCTTCAGTTCAGCCAGGGTCTTATTTTTCAAATTGAAAAAATATTGCGGCTCCAGTGACTTGTTTTCAAGTCTGCTGTACAGACTGATACAATTTGCTTTATATAAGGCCGTATTTTGGGCCAGGCCGCCCAGAACCTGGAAGGTATTGATGATCAGCTTTACTGCACTGTTGTTGTTCAGCAGCAGCGCTTCTCCGGAGATCACATTGATGCCATTGTTCATCAGCATTTCCACTGCAGCCACAGCCTCGGAATTGGACCTGACCAATACGCAAATGTCCGCGGGCTGATAATTTTTAACCCGAAGCAGGACTTCCAGTTCGGCTACCATTTTCTGCAGGGAAAGGTCCCTGAAGGTACCTTTAGTCAAAGCCTTGCCCTCACTGTCTGTTTTTAATACATTGAAATGAATGCTCCCGCCTTCCAATGTGAAAGGAGTTGTTTTCTGGGTAGCCTCTGCATAGACATCCATCACAATGTGGTCAAAACCCCTTTGCCACCACCAGTCAAGTATTTCAGCTGTTTCCTGTTCTGTTATCGCCCCGTTCAGGTGGGTTTGCATCAGCTGCGGCAGTTTCCTGAACAGCGAATTGTTGAATTCAATGATATTTTTGGTACTGCGGTAATTTTCTTCCAGGCTTTCCTCTATGACATTGTGGATCTGAACATCCTGTCTGGCCTGCTGGTGGAGAATGTTCCAGTCCCCGTTGCGCCAGCGGTATATGGACTGCTTGGTATCCCCAACGATCAGGTGGTCTGTCATGTTGCCGCTTGCAGAGGCGATCGCGTTTGTCAGCAGGGATTTAAAACTTCCCCACTGACTGGCAGAGGTGTCCTGAAATTCGTCAAAAAGGAAATTACGGTACCGGTTGCCCATTTTCTCCCAGATAAAAGAAGGATTGCCATCGGCATCATCCGTTATGCCCCTTAAAAGCGTCTGCGCATCACTGATCAGCAGGTTCGGGCTTTCGCTTCTGTAATCTTTTAGCAATATGGCCATCTCCTGCATCAGGCGCAGATAATACAGGTTTTTATTGAAGGCCAAAGCCAGCAGATATGCCGGTAAACCTTCCTGATAAGTGTTCAGTAATTTTGACAATACAGGGTTTAGCTCCTCATAAGCAGTACCGCCATATCCTTTTTGAAACCATTCTTCCGGCTGGTCAACCAGTTTGGAGAAACCGGCAACCCTGCTCAGGTCTCCGTCTTTGATCCTGGAGAGGTTGTTCAGCGGAGATCGTGATTTCCCTTTCATCATCGCAACGTCTACATCCTCCACTTCAAGTATTTGAAGTCCCTGCAGCGCCAGGTCCGTAATGGTACTTTCAAAGGCCTCAATGCCCAGCCTGGTGACTTTATTGTAATCCTTAAAAAGCGCATCCAGATCGGCTGAATTCTCAAATTGCCTGACTGCGTTTTCAAAAGGCTGATACCGCTCTTTGAAGATCTCATTGGCCAGCTCAATCAGCTCCCGCCGGTAGTTCCAGCCCAGGTTATTGTTGATCCGGTCCAGCGCCAGATCTATGATCCATTGCAGCAGCACAGGATTGGTATCCAATGCCTTGTCGAGCCTTTGCGCCAGCTCCTGCTTCACCTTATCGTAGTTCATCTCCAGGCCATAGCCGGCATCCAGTCCCAGTTCAAAGGCAAAGCCCCTAATCACTTTTTGTACAAAACCGTCTATGGTACTCACGGAAAAACGGCTGTAGTCGTGCAGGATCTTCCGGTATATTTTATCAGATCGTTCTTTTAATGCGGTCGCATCCAGATCAGGATGCGCTTTTAACACGATCTCCCTGTAGTCATTTATCTTTTTGGAGGCATCTCCCTCAGCAAAACCCTTCAGCACTTCCATGATCCGGGTCTTCATCTCCTCAGTGGCCTTGTTGGTAAAAGTCACGGCCAGGATCTCGCGGTATCTGTTTTCGCCGGCCAGCAATAAAGTAAGGTAATGTGCTGTCAGGCTGAATGTTTTACCTGAACCTGCAGATGCTTGTAATATTTTAAGTGGCTGTTGGGGCATGAGGTGAAGTTATTAAAATAATACCTTTACTTTGTAGTGTAAAACGAAATGCCATGAAAAAACTGATCATGATTGCGCTATTGGCCTTCACCGCGCCGGCATTTGCCCAAAGCACAGCAACTGCTAAAAAAGAAGCTATAAAAATTTACAATCCGCAGGCCAATGCCCGAGCAGATATCGATGCTGCCGTTGCAAAAGCAAAAAAAGAGGGCAAGCAGGTGTTTGTCCAGGTCGGCGGCAACTGGTGCGGCTGGTGCATTGCATTTCACAACATGGTAGATCACACCCCTGAGCTAAAAACCCTGCTGAATTATAATTATGAAGTGGTTCTGGTAAATTATAGCCCTGAAAACAAGAATGAAGCCGTCCTGGCAAGCCTTAACTATCCTCAGCGTTTCGGATTTCCGGTATTCCTGATCCTGGACGGCAACGGTAAGCTCCTGCACACCCAAAACTCAGCATACCTGGAAACCGGTGAACTGGACCCGAAGACCGGTAAAAAGAAAACCGGACATGATGTTAAAGTGGTCAGCGATTTCCTGAAAGGCTGGACAGTGAAAGCACTAGACCCCGCCTCTTACAAAGAAACTAAGGCAAAATAATCTCCGGCTTCTCTCCGTCGCCATATTTAAAGAAGGTATTTACCGTAACAGGCAACCTCCCTGTGGTGATCAGCTTATTTTTGAATACGGCAGCTGCCGATTGCTGCATGAAATCTTCTTTCTGGTAAGCAACCACCAGGCCTTTGCTGTTCTCCAGTCCAGGCAAAGCTGAAAGGTTGTAGGGATTTGCAAAAAGCGCAAACACTGCATTTTTGCCGGCCATATCTTTAATGAACATCCTGAGGTCTTCACTCAATACCATTCCATTGCCGGGCCGGGTGCGTGTATCGTGAATGCCAATGATCACCTGATCGAACATATTGATGTCCTTCATTACTTTTGCGATTGCATTGGCATTTGCGTTTTTGTCCAGTGTGTAAAAAATAGAGTTCTTATAATAGAGGCCCAGATCCTGCTGAAACAGCGTAACATTGGGGGTGCCGATGCTGATGATCACCGTCCTGTTTTCAGGTGATAAGGTTTTGATGTAATCTTTTCCTCTCAGCATGGTCATTGAGGCATCTGCCAGTTCCTGTCTTAGCTGAAGGCTTTCCGATCTTGTCACATCCGCCAGTACATTGTGTTCGTTTATGGTATCTTTAAGGTTCAAACCTGACCAATACTTTGCGGTGAGGATCTTTTTTACACTTTCATCAATTCTTTCCATACTGATCCTGTCCTGCCTTACCGCTTTACGCACGAGTTTTATGGCCCTGCCGCTATTTTCAGAAAGCTCCAGGATATCGTTGCCGGCAATCACACCCATGACATCTGCTTCGCCGTCTGTAAAATATTTTACCACCCCTTTCATGCCCATCGCATCAGAGATGATCAATCCTTTAAATCCGAGTTCGCCTTTTAATATGCCGGTGACGATAGGCTTAGATAAAGTCGAAGGCATATTTGGTGTAGCATCCAGCGCCGGAATATTCATGTGCGCGATCATAACGCCCGCAGCCCCTTCCCTGATCAGTTCCCGGAATGGATAGATCTCCAGACTGTCGAGCCGCTCTTTTGAAAATTTTAACTGCGGAAGGTCATAATGTGAATCCACATCTGTATCACCATGTCCGGGAAAATGCTTGATGCTCACGAGCAGCCCGCCATCCTGCATCCCTTTCAGGTAGGCAGAGGCCTTACTGGCTACATTATATTTGTTCTCCCCAAAAGAACGAAAATTGATCACTGGATTTTTAGGATTGTTGTTGACATCCACATCGGGCGCAAGGTTCATGTGCATACCCAGGCGCTTATAATCTTTTGCAACTTCCAGACCCATTTTATAGATCAGGTTTTTGTCCTGAACTGCTCCTAGTGCCATTTGATACGGATAGGAGATGGTGCTGTCCAGACGCATGCCCAGACCCCATTCCCCATCGGAAGTAATGAGAAGCGGTACTTTCGCATGTGACTGGTATTCATTGGTCAGTACCGCCTGTCTGCCCGGTCCTCCCTGAAAGAATACCACACCGCCTAAGCGCTCTTTTTTAATCACCAGGCCGACAGAATCTTCATAGGCCTTGCCCAAATTGGTATGCGCCCTGACAAAGAACATCTGCGCGATCTTTTGCCGTTTGCTCATTTTATTGAATACAGAATCCACCCATTGATTTGGTGCAGACAAGGATTGCAGATAAGAAATTTTTTGGGCAGAGGCTGATGATAGAACAATGAAGAGAAATACGGTGGTTAAAATGTGTCTGACGTTCATTATGGATAACTATGTTTATTTTCAAAGTTAACTAAAACCTGCGAAAAACCCAGACGCCAAAAAGGGCATTCTGATCAGAATGCCCATTACAGGTAATAGGAATATTATCCTCACACACAATAAGGCTCTTTAATGGTTTTCGCGCTTGCGCTGGTTGTCTTTATTTGAAGTCTGGTCAGACCGCTGACCTCCGCCATTGGTAATTCCCTGTTGCTTTTTATCGTCTTTAGCATTGTGGTACATGCGGTCTGAAGTAGGTCTTCCCTGTTCTGAACTGGTATGCCTTGCGTCCTGTTTGTTCTTCATTGTTCTAAATTTAGGTAAATAATTTAAACTGGTACGTTAATCTTCAATGATATAACGACCTGTATTTGGATTTGTTTTAAAAAACAAGCCGCCCCTGCAAAGGAAGCGGCCTGTTTAATTAAATGTTGCTGAACTTAGAATTAGAAAGTATAACCCAGTGATAAGGCAAAACCACTGTTTTTAATTTTGTCCTGCTCCGCCTTGTCTTTGAGGGCTTTCTGGAAATCCATATTGTACCTTCCGTTGATATTGATATTTGGGGTAATGCTGTAGTTCAGTCCAACTGCTCCCCCGGCGATAGATTTACTCCAGTTATCTTTATTGGAGTTAGAACCCGTTTCCTCGCCATTTACTTTAAAGGTCGTAGTCTGGTCAACCAGAAAAGATACCTGCGGACCCGCAAAAACAGTAAGTTCCGGTGTCGCTTTGTAACCGATCAGCATTGGGGCATCTATATAAGAAACCTTGCTGTCAAATTCACCGGTATTACCCGCTACAGTTTCCTTGAGCTTACCGCCTTTTTGAGTAAAAGTGATTTCCGGAAGAAATGCAAAATTGCCGCCCATAGGCAGATCGCCATAAACACCGGCCTGGAAACCGACCTTATAATCGGTAGCATAGTTCTGCCCGGCAAATTGTAATTTACCCATTTTCATCAGGTTGGCTCCGGCCTTGATACCGAAGCGCATTTTGTCGTTTGCAGCAGACTGAGACGTCTGCGCTGCTGCCTGAAAAGCTGCACTGCTTAGTGCAAGTCCTAATCCTATAATGAATAATTTTTTCATAGTCTTTTGTTTAAAAATTCAATACAGGTCTTGTAATAACCATGCCAAAGACATCGGATTATGAGTGAAAATTTCAGTTAATATTCAATACAAATAACTGTAAATCAATTGTTTAATAAAAAACAACGCGGTATGGTCACCGCTGTTTCACCAGACCTGGTCTGGTGTACCAAATCTAAGACAGGGCATAAAAAAAGCCGCTGATCAGGCGGCTCAATTATTAAAATTTAGGGTTTGTTAAAACTTAATTCCCAGACCTACAGAGAATACCTGGTTCCTGTATTCAGGTGTTTCTTTGGATCCGTCTTCATTGTTTTTCTGAAAATCCAAAGCATAGCGTCCGTGGATATCCACTTTATCTGTAACGTCGTATCTGAAACCGATCAAACCACCAACCAGGCTCTTTTTGAACCTGTCTGATTTATCTTCAATGATTTCCTGTTCAGCAGTTCCAAATCCAGTATCGTATTTATTTTTAGTTGACAGCAAAAATGATACCTGAGGTCCAACTACCAGATTTAATTTACTGCCACCCAGGTTGAGACTTGCCAAAAGGGGAAGGTCAATAAAGTGTGTGGTTTGCGTAAATTCTCCAAAAGGAGCCGTTGCTTTATATCCTTTAGTCGCATATAGCAGCTCCGGAGTAAACGCCAGACCTTTGATCAGGTTAATATCCAAAGTGATACCGGCATTGAATCCGGGATTTAATTTCGTGTCAAAATCATTGTTTCCGTCCCCTTTAATGATGTCCGGTAAATTTAATCCTGCCTTCACGCCCAATCTGATCGGGCTTTGTGCTTGTACAGCACCAGCAATACATAGGCCTACGGCCAAAATAATTAATTTTTTCATGTGTTAGATGTATTTGTTTTCCGGGAGTACCTTAGAAAGAAATGTGCCAAGATTAAAAATTTTGGATAAAATAATTTCTAAGCACTTTAAAACGACTTGCACGTTTCTTAAACGTAGTCATTTTAAGACGCTTTCAACTATCAATATCATTACCTTGTTGCCTTTCTGGTACCCTGTCTTCATGACTTCTCCACAACCCCATCTAGGGGGTTGCTAGGGGGTTGCATGACCCCCCGGGCCTTGCAACGATTGTAAAGGGACCTTAAGGCCGCCCCTGGAATATTCATCCGGAAAGGATACTCTACGAATACAGGAACGGTTCAGTTTATCCCTTTGATGCAGCCGGAGCATTATTGATACATGCAACGAGCACCAATATCAAACAGATCAGCGAGGCAATGGTCCTGATCTGGTGCAGTTTATTCCAGGGCTGTTCAAAATTTAACCGCTGAGTGATCATATCCTGGGCAGAGGAGGAATGAATATTAAATGCATCAAGCGCATTATTCAAAGGAACGTTGCCCCCAATTGTGACTCCGAAAACCCCAATGACATAAATTGCAGATGCTGCCAGAAGAAAGATAAACCTGGGATGTCCGTAATTTAACCAGGTGCAGACCGGCAGCAGCAACAGGGTACCCATAAATGTCGCAAAGAACACAGGATTGAGAATTTCCCGGTTGATAGACTGCATTCCCATCAGGTATTCCCTGTCTGGTAATTTCCCCAATCCCAAATTAACAGAACAGGAATAGGCATACCAAAGCCCGGTTATCAATGCGACCGATAAAGCCGTTATCAGGAGCACAATATTGGAAGTTAACATAGCTGAAGAATTAAGTTTTATTTTCATGAATCTATTATTTACCGGCGTCCTTTCCTACTGCAAATGGTCAAAGCAAGGATGTTATACACTCAAAGATAAGGATTTGGCCGAATTGATAACAGCGCTATGACACAAGTATGTGCAGGAATAAATTAATGCCTTCAGGCTCCCTTTCAACCTTAATGTTCTTTTCCTCTATACCTGCTTGTACCGCGAGTTGAGTAAGTTGTTCTTCGGAGCGGTGATGCAAATACCAATTGCCGAAAAGCTCCATAAAGGCCCGCGAAGAATTGCACTCGCTAAAATTGCCAATAATAATTTCGCCGCCCGGTTTAGTCCAGCTGACAAATCTTCTGACAATTTTTACGAAAACACTGTCATTAAAATAATCGAATAATCCTGCACTCCAGACCACATCAAATTTTTTGTTCGTTTCGTACCGGAATATATTCTTCTCTACGAAGCTAATTTCTTCACGATATGCTTTGTTCAACTCCCTTGCATAGGCAATAGCACGATGGTCTGCTTCTATGCATAAGGTGTTTAGCTGCCCTGCATTTATTCCGGAATATAAATCTGCCAGGTCTCTGGCAGGACCGCTGGCCACATTTAGCAGCTCAAGTTGTGGTTTTCCTTTAAGCAGGTTTGTGAGTGTATTGATAAAATAGGTTTTCCTGTTACGTACTGCACGGGTCGCGGCACAACTTTGCCAGAATTTATCCCATTTTTCAAAGCGCTCGTCCGTTGTCACGTGTTTTCTATAAAACTTGTCAATAATCATAAAGTCTCCGGCATAACCATAAGGCTTTGCAATGGAGTGACCATGAAGCGTGGCTTTAAGACACTCTTCACCAAAACTGTTTCGCATGAGCTGCAGGTCCAGTTCGGAAATGTTTCCTGATTCATATTCTTTACTGAGGTAATCCGCCATCTTCATAAGCAGATCATACTCATGTGGCTCCGGACCTCCTTTACTAACTATTTTTTGGAGAAGTTCGATCGGTTGTACCAATTGGTTTTCAAAAGTTATCATAATCGTTGTTTTAAATATTAGGAATGAATTATGATCCAAAAATGGTGATCGAACAGAAACTTTACATGGGTGACTTGATGAAAGGCATACCAGAATTAACGAAACAGGGAAATGAATATATATCGTGCGTTGTACTTAAACAAAATAGGGTTGCCCGAAATCGAACAACCCTATGCGTTTGAGAAATCATTCTCCTGATGCGGAGAGAGAGGGATTCGAACCCTCGATACCCTTTTGAGGTATACACACTTTCCAGGCGTGCTCCTTCAACCACTCGGACACCTCTCCTTTTTACGGATTGCAAAAGTAGAAAAATTTTTGAATGCTGCAGAAAATTAATCGATAACAGTAACTTTTAGCATATTGGTCTTACCTTTTGCTTCCATAGGAACAGCAGCGGTATTGATAATCACATCTCCTTTTTTTACCAGTTTCTCAGCTTTGAGCAGGTCATTTACGTCCTGAATGGTCTCATCAGTACTTTCAAACTTATCGTAGTAAAAGCCCTGAACTCCCCATACAAGACTTAATGCATTTAGCAGTGATCTGTTGCTGGTGAAAATATAAGTTAGCGCCTGTGGCCTGTGGCTTGAAATCTCAAATGCAGTATAACCGCTGACGGTCATGGAAACAATACCGACAGCACCCGTTTGTTTGGATAAAGTACACGCAGAGTCACAAACCGCATCGCTCAGGAAACTGTCTGCTTTTGATTTCAGGAATTTCTCAGGATGGAACGGATAATTATTGTGTTCAATATTTTGAATGATTTTTTGCATGGTCTCGATCACGATCAGCGGAAACTCTCCCACAGAGGTTTCTCCGCTAAGCATTACTGCATCGGCCCCGTCCAGTACAGAATTTGCCACATCATTCACCTCAGCACGTGTTGGCCTTGGTGTAGTGATCATGCTTTCCAGCATCTGAGTCGCAACAATTACCGGTTTAGAAGCCGCTCTGCATTTTTGAACAATCATTTTTTGCAGCAACGGAACTTCTTCCATTGGCATTTCAACCCCAAGATCCCCGCGGGCAACCATAATACCGTCTGAGACAGCAATGATTTCGTCGATATTGGCAATTGCTTCAGGTTTTTCAATTTTGGCGATCACCCTTGCTGATTTGCCTCTCGCTTTGATAATATCCTTTAACTCTATAATATCAGCTGCGTTACGCACGAAGGAAAGTCCGATCCAGTCTACATCGTTTGCGAGAACAAATTCGAGATTGTCACGGTCTTCCAGCGTAAGAGAAGGAATGGAAACTTTTGTGTTTGGAAGGTTTACCCCTTTTCTGGAGGTAAGGATGCCGCCATGCACAACTTCGCAAAGCACTTCATCCTTAAGATTGGTTTCAATGACCCGCATTTGCAGTTTGCCATCGTCCAAAAGGATAATTTCATTGGGTTTTACATCTTTTGGAAAAGCTTCGTAAGTGATGTAGATCCGCTCCTCATCACCAACGCATTTTTGAGTAGTAATGATGGTTCTTGCACCGTTAACCAGGTGAATTCCACCATCTTTAACCATACCAATCCTGATCTTAGGACCCTGTAAATCGGCAAGGATACCCACATTATAATTATATTTTTGATTGATGTCGCGAATAGTATCCAATACTGCCTGATGATCTGCCTGGGAACCGTGAGAGAAATTTAAACGGCAAACGTCTAGTCCGGCGTTAAACATACTGTACAATACTTCTGGTTTGGCTGATGCAGGACCTAACGTGGCTACAATTTTTGTTCTGGAATGAAATGGTTTCATTTGGTTACTTAAAGTTTATTATTGATTAAACACCTCTGATTTTTATCCAAAAAGCCGGTGTTAACCTGATTATTATTATTTTTTGTCTGATAAAGTAAATTCAAATATAGTGTATTTAATACACCTTCAATATAAAAATTACATTATCAAATTCTGATTGGACCTGAGCTTGGCCGGATTTATCTGTGCAGCAACCTGAATATCAGAGAGTTTATTTAATCCCGTAAGAATAAAATTTAGGTCTTCATTATCGATATACTGATGGATGATCATAAAAAAATCAACCTTGTTCATTTCCGGGATTAAAAACCCTTCGGCATTCCGGTTGTTAAGGATATAATATTCGATTTCGCCCTGTTCAACAAAAAAAAAGTACTTTGAAAAAGTCAGTGGTTCTTCGTCTATATTAAAGTAAACCTCGTGATCCTCAACCTTTTCAAAGTTGAAGTTCAGGCTGGTATTGATCTTATGGCACAGCATGTAATCCTTCATTGATGCGGTAATGGCGATTAATACAAAATCAAGATCCAGGGATAGCTTTAAATAAGTTTTGTTCAAAACACAGGTATTAACGGGAATACGAAATTATAAAACTAAATTTACTTTAATGTTCGAAATAAAAACATTAAAATTGATAGACCAATAAAAACATTTGAAAAGTGCGGGAATTTTATTTTTCTTTGCACTGAATTATTTAACCATTAAATTATAACATTATGTCTGATATTGCTTCAAGAGTTAAGGCTATTATCGTTGAAAAATTAGGTGTGGATGAAAGCGAAGTTACCCCGGAAGCTTCTTTCACGAACGACTTGGGTGCTGATTCTTTGGATACAGTAGAACTTATTATGGAGTTCGAAAAGGAATTCAATGTAGCAATCCCTGATGATCAGGCTGAGACCATTGGTACAGTTGGTCAAGCAATTGCTTACTTAGAGAAAAACGTTAAGTAAAATACGGTCTCCGTATAATCCGTATAAATGGAATTAAAAAGAGTAGTAGTTACTGGGTTGGGTGCGCTCACTCCGATTGGAAATACCATCCCGGAGTTCTGGGAAGGTTTGCTGAACGGTGTGAG
This sequence comes from Pedobacter sp., assembly GCF_035317785.1. Lineage (GTDB taxonomy): Bacteria > Bacteroidota > Bacteroidia > Sphingobacteriales > Sphingobacteriaceae > Pedobacter. The sequence goes on from NZ_DATHGC010000166.1 coordinate 17,532, forward strand.
CGGAGCCGGCCCTATTACAGGTTTTGACACCTCAAAGTTCAAGACCAAATTTGCATGCGAGCTTAAAAATTTTAATCCGGAGGACTACCTGGATAGAAAGGAAGCACGCAAATTAGATCCATTTGTTCAATATGCTTTAGTTTCTACAGAGGAGGCCGTAAAGGATGGTAATTTTGATTTTAGTCAATTAGACACCAACCGTATAGGCGTAATCTGGGGCTCAGGTATTGGCGGTTTTAAAACTTTTCAGGATGAAATGAAGGCGTTTTTTTTGGGCGACGGTACGCCACGGATCAATCCCTTCTTTATTCCTAAGGTAATCATTGACATTGTTCCGGGCCATATTTCCATAAAATATGGGTTACGCGGACCAAATTTTGCCACAGTTTCTGCTTGTGCTTCCTCTACCAATGCGATGATCGACGCTTATAATTATATTCGTCTGAATATGTGTGACGTGATCATCAGCGGAGGTTCTGAAGCAATTATAAACGAAGCAGGCATTGGCGGCTTTAATGCCATGCATGCCCTTTCTACAAGAAACGATGACCCGAAAACAGCCTCCAGACCGTTTGACAAAGACCGTGATGGTTTTGTTGCCGGTGAAGGCGCAGGCACGATCATCCTTGAAGAACTGGAACATGCTAAAAAAAGAGGTGCAAAGATCTATGCCGAACTTGTCGGCGGCGGGATGAGTGCCGATGCGAATCATATCACCGCACCTCATCCTCAGGGACTGGGCGCGAGAATGGTAATGACCAATGCATTAAATGATGCCGGAATGAAAACTTCAGACATCGACTACATCAATGTTCATGGTACTTCTACGCCGCTTGGAGACATTTCAGAGAGCAGGGCGATAGTAGACCTGTTTGGCGAAGACGCCTACAACCTGAACATTAGTTCTACAAAATCTATGACCGGACATTTGTTAGGTGCTGCGGGGGCTATTGAGGCCATTGCTTCCATCCTTGCGGTTAAAAATGACATTGTCCCTCCAACTATCAATCACTTTACTGATGATCCTGACTGTGATCCAAAATTGAATTTCACATTCAATAAGGCACAAAAAAGAACCATCCGTGCCGCTCAAAGCAATACTTTTGGCTTTGGTGGTCACAATGCATCTGTGATATTCAAAAAATACGAAGAATAACTTCAATGAATGCCATTATTTGACCTATACAAACTTTATCTTTCATCCGATAAGGACTTCATAAAAAAGTTGAACAATATTTTAGGTTTTGTACCTGGGAATACCGTGTTGTACAAGATGGCATTCAGACACAGGTCAGTGGCAAAAATCTTAAAAAACGGGAGTCGCAGCAGCAATGAGCGGCTTGAATTCCTCGGGGATGCTATTTTGGGCTCTGTAATCGCAGAACTTCTGTTTAAAAGCTATCCTTACAAAGAAGAAGGCTTTCTTACCGAAATGCGGTCAAAGATTGTAAACAGAGCCAATCTGAATCAGCTGGCCAGAAAAATGGGCTTTGATCAGCTCATTGTCTTTGATCAGAAAACAGTAAATGTTCAGACCAAGCACCATTCTATGCTTGGTGATGCTTTTGAAGCATTAATCGGGGCCATATATCTTGACAAGGGCTACAACTTTACGAAAGACTTTCTGCTGAAGAGGATCGTTAAGCCTTACATCGACATCCATACACTGGAACTGACCGAGACCAATTTTAAAAGTAAACTGATCGAATGGTGCCAGCGTCATGGTAAGGACATTTCTTTTGATCTGATGGTGAACGGAGAAGGCGAAAGCACTAAACTATTTACCATACAAGCACTTGTAGACGGAGAAAGCTGCGGTATAGGCCGGGACTACAACAAGAAAAATGCGGAAAAACTGGCTGCCGAAAAAGCTTGCGAAATTCTTTCTATCTAATAAAAATCACTTTTTACCCAAGGTATCCGTATACTTCTTACTGGAATCCCTGATGTATTTAATGGCATCATATTGCGTCCAGTTCTTAGCCTTTTCATACTCAGGCCGGTAATCCAGCATAAATTTTTCCAGCTCTGCACCTTTCAGATCACTATTGCTTTGGATCAGCGATTCATTAAACAGGCCGTCTATCAGCGTCTGCTCCATCTCGGTTTCATAATAACGGCCAAACCTGCGGGCATTTTTTGGTGTCCGGCCAAAAAGCTCATACACAGCCGTTAGCGGAGTAAAGAGGAAGGAAAGAAATGGTGGCTTTCCCTGGTGAAACGAACCTTTATTCTTAAAGTCCCGCTTGATGTCGTTCAGCTCACTTTTTTTGGATTGCCCGAAGATGTCAACTTGTTTAAGCGTACGGTCACGGTCCATTAAAATGATCATGTCTTCTTTTGAAGTGTTGACTGCGGCCGTGAAATCGGAAAACCCGCTTTTCATCACCAGTATGGTATCTCCAAGTGTCGCGCTGATTTGAAAAAGACCCAGACTGCTGCTGGACACCGAAAGTCCTGTCCTTTGATTCATGACCTGAGCTTCTGCAATTCGGCTGCCGCTCTCTTTTTCCTTGATCACACCGCGCAGAATAAATCCCTGCTGGGCAAAACCAGGCGCTGTTGATCCCAGAAAAAGGAGCATACATGCTATGATATTTAAACAATAGGGTTTCATCGGTAGTAAAATATTTTGTAAACTTAACCATTGTTTGCCAATCAGCTAAGTTAAAAAAAGTTAAATAGGCCGGACAATACAATAAATTATATCTTTGCACATGATAAAATCAATGACAGGCTACGGCCTGGCCTCTACTGATCATAACAATATTAAGTTCGCAGTGGAGCTAAAATCTTTAAACAGCAAGTTCCTGGAGCTGAACTTAAAATTGCCAAGGGCTTTCTCTGACAAAGAACTGTTTCTGCGAAATGTCTGCAGCAAAGAAATAGAGCGCGGAAAAGTAAGCGTATCTATCAATGTTGAGCGTGGTGAAGACAACCTGAAGGGAGCGACCATCAACGCTGCCCTGCTGAGCAAATATTACAAACAACTGGAAGAAATCAACCTGAACCTGGGCGCAAACTCCAGTAATCTTTTACAGGCTGCACTCAATTTTCCCGAAGTGATCAGTTACTCGGATGAAGAAGTAAACGAGGAAGATTGGGAGATCTTAAATGCCACATTTGCCAAAGCTTTAAAAAATTTCAATGAATTCCGCCTTTCAGAAGGCGCTGTATTAAAAACAGACCTGGAGTTGAGGATCAAAAATATTCTTCAGTTCTTCTCGGAAGTGGAAGTTCTGGAGCCCCTCAGGATTCCACAGATCAGAACCAGGCTGAACCAGTTTCTGGAAGAGAACATAGGAAAGGTGAATGTAGACCAGAACAGGCTTGAGCAGGAGCTGATCTATTACATTGATAAACTGGACATTACTGAAGAAAAAATACGCCTGAAGAGTCATTGTGACTATTTTACCGAAACATTGAAAAGCAAGGATGCGAATGGCAAGAAGCTGGGCTTTATCTCACAGGAAATAGGCAGGGAGATCAATACCATGGGCGCAAAGGCCAATGACGCACAGATCCAGCAATTGGTTGTCGGGATGAAAGAGGAATTGGAAAAGATCAAGGAACAACTATTAAATGTTTTGTAACCTGCAGGGAACAAGACAACAGCATACAAATGAAACAAGGCAAACTCATTATATTTTCAGCACCCTCCGGGGCGGGTAAAACGACCATCGTAAAGCACCTGCTCACAAAATTCCCTACACTTAGTTTCTCTATCTCAGCGACCACACGTGAATCACGCGGTGATGAGCAGCATGAAAAGGATTATTATTTCATTTCAAAAGAAGATTTCCTTCACCGCGTGGCGCGGCAGGAGTTTGTTGAATTTGAAGAAGTGTATAACGGCACCTTTTACGGCACGCTGAGATCAGAAATAGAGCGCATCTGGAATGCCGGAAAGCATGTGATCTTCGACATTGATGTAGAAGGCGGGTTGCGCCTGAAGCGTAAATATGAGGAGGACGCACTGGCTATCTTTGTTCAGCCCCCATCGCTGGAGGTGCTGAAGGAAAGACTGAGCGGCCGTGGAACAGACAGCGCAGAAAAGCTGCAGGAACGCTTTATAAAGGCAGAGAAGGAGCTCAATTATGCCGATAAGTTTGATGTGATCCTCAAAAACTTTGACCTCAATACAGCCTGCGCTGAGGCAGAAAAGCTGGTAGGAGAATTTATAGGTAAATAGCGGCCGGATATCATGAAAACAGGATTGTTTTTTGGCTCATTTAATCCCATCCATACCGGGCACCTGGTCATTGCCAGTTATATGGCCGGTTTCACCGGTTTAAAAGACGTTTGGCTGGTTGTATCCCCGCACAATCCGCTAAAGAACAGAACCAACCTTGCCAATATGTATGATCGTCTTGAAATGGCTAAACTTGCAACAGAGGACACAGATCACATTAAGGTCAGTGATATAGAATTTGGATTGCCCCAGCCATCCTACACGGTGGATACACTTGCTTATTTAAAAGAGAAATACCCGGAAAAGGAATTTGTGCTCATCATGGGCGCAGACAATCTCTCTTCCTTCAAAAAATGGAAGAATTACGAGGTGCTCCTGAAGAATTATGAGATCTATGTCTATCCGCGTCCGGGTGTTGATGTAAGCGAGTGGGAGGCGGAGCCTTCCATTACCATTACAGAAACCCCTCAAATGGACATTTCGTCCACCTTCATCAGAAAAGCCATCAAGGAAGGAAAAAATGTCCGGTATTTTGTTCCGGACAAGGTTCTTGATTTTATAGAAAGCAAAGGCATGTACCGCTAAGCCTCTCTGTACAATAAGAATATCGTCGGCTTCTTGTGCAGGTCAACCCTTTCTTTCCGCCATTGCCCGATACTCATTGTTCTGATGTATTCATCGGCTCCGGTGATGTTACAGGCCACACACAATAAGGTCTGAAGCTGTGTATTCTTCAAAATATCCTCAAACAAATGGTTGTTCCTGAAAGGAGTTTCTATAAACAACTGTGTTTGGCTGTTCTTTTGAGCAGTCTGCTCCAGTTCCTTGATCTTTTTGCCGCGCTCTGCTTTGTCGATAGGAAGATACCCGTGAAAAACAAAGCTTTGTCCGTTAAATCCGGAAGCCATTAACGCCAGCAAAATAGAACTTGGGCCTACCAGGGGAACCACTTTAATGCCTCTCTTATGGGCCTCAGCTACAATTTCGGCCCCGGGATCAGCGACACCCGGACAGCCGGCTTCACTCATTAAGCCCACATCCTTGCCTGTCATCAGCTCTTTAAAAAAGGGCACCAGGGAATTGCCGCGCTTGTGTTTACCAAAGTCATGGATAACCAGTTCAGACTGAGGGATTTTTATTCCAGCCTCCTTCAAAAATTTTCTTGCTGTTTTTTCGTTCTCTACTATGTAAGTACCGATCGCATTAACCGTGTCGCCCAAATAAGCAGTAAAAGATTTATTGGCTGCATTTTCAGTCAGCGGAACCGGGATGAGAAATAGCGTACCTGTTTGCATATTTTTGATTTATTTACAAAAGAAGAAATTTATTTCTGGAGATCGGCTTTTCATTTATAAATAATTATGGAATCCTGCCCTTTATTGCATCATTAGCTAAAAGTTTAGCTAATCATCCTGCCAGGCACCTTAGCTCTATAAAACAATATATGTGTAATACATACACTTAGGCCAATTAAATTATGCAGGAAGACATAATGCTAATGTAATATTTTAAAAACAGATTAAACTTTTGAGTGGATTTGGAACTCAAATTGATATACAAAGAATGTTAGGTAAATTTAAACACACACAAATGAAAAAATTAATCAAATTACCGGCTATTGTATTGGGGCTCCTGCTCCTTTTAACCGGAACCACACAGCGGGTGATGGCGCAAGACGAAGACATCTCCCTTCAGTCCTTTTATGACGAGCTGTCTCCTTATGGAACCTGGATACAGGATCCGGAATACGGCTACGTATGGCGGCCGGATGTCGACCAGGGCGAGTTCAGGCCGTATTATACGAATGGTCGTTGGGCGATGACCGAATACGGAAATACCTGGGTATCCAATTACGACTGGGGATGGGCCCCTTTCCATTATGGAAGATGGGTTTACAACCGTTACAACCAATGGATCTGGCTGCCAGATACCAAATGGGGACCGGCATGGGTAAGCTGGAGAAGCGGCGGCGGATATTATGGCTGGGCACCTATGGGGCCAGGCATGAACATCAATGTCAACTTCAACATTCCGTCTCTATGGTGGGTTTTTATACCGCAAAGGAACATCTATTACGACAGTTTCCCACGCTATTATTCCCGCAGGAACATTACGATCATCAACAATACGACGATCATCAACAACACATATGTAAGAAACAGGAACACCTATTATAGCGGCCCAAGGGCTGACGATATCAGGCGCCATACCGGCCGTGATGTAAATGTATACAGTATCAACAGGACCAGCAGACCAGGCAGAACCGGGGTCAGCGGAAGTAAGGTGGAGATTTACAGTCCACGCCCAAGCAGAGGCTCGTCCAATGCCAATGCGGCGCCAAGAACCGCAATTAAAGGCGAAGGCTATGCAACCGCAAGGCCTGATCGAAGCGGTTCCGGCGACAGGGGAACTTATACACGTCCATCCCGTGAAAATCAGGGAAATGCAACTGGAAGAGGAAATGAAGCGGGCAGCCCGGGAAATCAAGGCACAAGGACAGAAAGCAGCAGGCCGGACCGTTCAAATCCTGAAAGAGTAACCAGGGACAGGGGCAGAGAAATCCAGCAGCAAAATACCGCTAATGACCAGAACAGGGCATTTGCCGACAGGCCGGAAAGAACAGCGGCTCCTGAGCGGGCTACAGCGCCAAGGACAGAACGGCCTTCAAGAGCGGAGCAACCGCAAAGGGTCGAGCGACCTCAGCCTGTACAACGCCAGGAAGCGCCTCCTCAGCGCCAGGAAAGGCCGCAGCAGGCACCTCCTCAGCGCCAGGAAAGAACTCAGCAGGCCCCGCCCCAAAGAGTTGAGCAGCCAAGATCAAGCGGTTCTGACAACCGCGGATCATCCGGCGGCGGAAGAGAAAGCTCCGGAAGATCATCCAGAGGCGGCAGGGGTTAAGCCCGCCTTCAACATCATACAAAAACCGGTCTAATAATTAGGCCGGTTTTTTCATTATATTTGCAGCCTTTATGATGCACCCTGAAATAGAAAAACGAAAAACATTTGCCATTATCAGTCACCCCGATGCCGGTAAAACCACATTAACAGAAAAATTCCTGCTTTTTGGAGGCGCTATTAATACTGCAGGAGCTGTAAAGCGCAACAAGGCTAACCAGAGCAATACTTCCGATTTTATGGAGATCGAGAAACAACGGGGGATCTCTGTTGCAACCTCCGTAATGGGTTTCGAATACAGTGGCAAACGCATCAACATCCTTGATACTCCCGGACACAAAGACTTTGCGGAGGATACCTACCGCACCCTTTCTGCCGTTGACAGTGTGATCCTGGTGGTAGACTGCGTAAAAGGCGTGGAGGAACAGACAGAAAAGCTCATGTCGGTCTGTCGCATGCGAAATACCCCCGTGATCATTTTTATCAATAAAATGGATCGTGAAGGTAAAGACGCATTTGACCTCCTGGATGAAATAGAAAACAAACTCAGTATCAGTCTTTGCCCGCTGTCCTGGCCAATCGGCCAGGGACATACCTTCAAAGGCGTATATAGCATTTACAACAAACACCTGAACCTCTTTGAGCCAGACAAATCCAAGATCAGCGAACCGGTCATTGAAGTAAGCGACCTGAACGACGCCAATCTGACCAGCTTCCTGAAACCAAAGGAGCTGGACGGTCTGAAAGGCGATCTGGAACTGGTACATGGCGTATATGGTGATCTGGATAAGAGCATGTACAGAGAAGGTTTACTTGCTCCTGTATTCTTTGGCAGCGCGATCAACAATTTCGGGATCAAGGAACTCCTCGACACCTTTATCAACATTGCGCCCAGCCCGAAAGGACGTGAAGCAGAACAACGCGAGGTCGCCGCAGAAGAAAAGAACTTTTCCGGTTTCGTGTTTAAGATCCATGCCAACCTTGACCCTAAACACCGCGACAGGATTGCCTTTTTAAGGATCTGCTCAGGCAAGTTTGAACGCAATAAATTTTATTACCATACCCGTCAGGACAAGAAACTGAAGTTTTCCAATCCGATGGACTTTATGGCCAATGAAAAGAGCATCGTAGAAGAAGCCTGGCCGGGTGACGTTGTTGGTTTGTATGACAGCGGAAACTTTAAGATCGGCGACACCCTGACCGAAGGGGAAAAACTCCAGTTCAAAGGCATTCCCAGCTTCTCTCCGGAAATATTTAAGGAACTGGAGAACAGAGATCCGTTAAAGACCAAACAGCTGGAAAAAGGCATACAACAGCTTACCGAGGAAGGAGTAGCGCAGTTATTTGTGATGCAGCCCGGCAACAGGAAAGTGGTCGGCGCAGTAGGCGAACTTCAATTTGAAGTGATTACCTTTCGCTTAGAGCACGAGTACGGAGCAAAAGCAGCCTTCAGGATGCTGAGCTATACCCGTTCAAACTGGGTGACGTCCAAAGACAAAACCAAGCTCGCAGAGTTCCTCAAAAGAAAACAGCAGCACATTGGTGAAGATAAGGACGGTAATCCGGTTTATTTAGCGGATAACGAGTTCATGATCAATATGACGATGCGGGATTACCCTGATATCGGGTTCCACAAAACTTCGGAGTTTAAATAAGACTAAGCCAGCAGCTTCTGTATGGCCGTATGCGTTTTCTCGAACTTAAACTGAGAAAGCACTTCTGTCATCATGCCCTCGATCTCCGCATTACAAAGATTGCCAATACTTCCCTCATGGGTATGGTGCACCGCAATGCCCGGCTCAAAAGTACCGTTGTCTATACGTTCGCCAACAATCTTATAAGCCTCTCTAAATGGAGTTCCTTTTAGCGCAAGATCATTTACCACCTCGACACTAAACAAGTACGCGTATTTCTTATCATTCAAAATACCTTCCTTCACCGTAATGTTCTGCAGCATAAACGTCGTCATCTCCAGGCACTCATTCAAAGAAGTAATGGCCGGAAAAAGATTTTCTTTCAACAATTGCAGGTCACGATGATAGCCCGAAGGCAGATTGGTGATCATCATCGCGATCTCGTTTGGCAATGCCTGGATCTTATTGCAGCGCGAGCGGATCAGCTCAAACACGTCAGGATTCTTTTTGTGCGGCATGATGCTTGAGCCTGTCGTCAGCTCATCAGGGAAACTGATAAAGCCAAAATTCTGGTTAATGAACAAACACACATCCATCGCCATCTTAGCCAGTGTCGCTGCGACAGACGACATCGCCTGGCCCAGTATCCGCTCTGTTTTGCCCCTTCCCATTTGAGCATAAACCACATTATAATTCAGTCTTTCAAAGCCCAGCAGCTCCGTGGTCATGGTACGGTTCAAAGGAAAAGAAGAGCCATATCCTGCGGCTGAGCCAAGCGGGTTTTTATTGCACACCTTCCATGCCGCCAG
>NZ_DATHGC010000167.1:0-4916 GCF_035317785.1 Pedobacter sp.
CTAAAATGGAAATGAGGAAATATTTTAAACTATTGTATGGTTTTGCAGGGCTGCTGATGCTGTTTTATTCCTGCAAAAAAGATACGGATCTTTCGTATAGTCTATATCCCGTGGTAGCCGGATATTTGTATCCCGGCAAGGAGGTAAAGGTGAGGGTGACTTATCAGAAAGGGCCTACAGATACCGCTGCTTATGGTTTGCCGGTACAGGGCTTGAGCTTGTCTGTTTCCAATGGCTTGCTGACCAGGGTACTGACGGAAGATGCTGCCGGGTATTATGTGCTCAGAGACACCACTTTTGTGGGCGGCAGCGGTGTATATAGTCTCAGTTTTGAGTTTGAGGGCAAGACGGTGAGTGCCACAACGGTGATGCCGGCGAAGCCGGGACCTGTCAGTGCTTCGGCAGATGAACTGGTGGTGCCGGAGCCGGTATTTGGCAGTCCGCCCGCCGACCCTGTGACGGTGAAACTGAGCTGGAACAATCCGGATCTGAAAAACCATATGGTATTTTTCAAGCTGATGGAGCAAACCAAGGTACCTATAAATGGTTTTTTTTCCGGTGATACCGCAGGCAGTGTGGAGCTGAATGTCCAGCAAGCTGCGTTTGTAGACATTCAGCGGATGAATTTCAGGTATTTGGGCAGGTATAAGGTGATCCTGGCCAGGGTAAACCCGGAGTATGTGGAATTGCTGGACGGCAGTGGTAATTCTTCACAAAATTTAACAAATCCGCCAACAAATGTGAAGAACGGATTTGGTATTTTTACCGCCATACAAATGGATACGCTGACCGTGCCATTTTTAGTTCGCAGGGAATAATATGAAGCGCTTATACAGCTGGGGTTCTAACAAATATGTCGTATGGCTGATGCACCTTTTCTTTTGGCTGCTGTTCATGCTTCCGCTGCTGATGGAGAGTGGCAACCCGAGGTTCGCTGGACCTTTTAAATACAGAATTGTGTTTAATAACCTGGCGCTTATCATACTTTTTTACTGGAATGCTTATTTCCTGTACAATACGGTATACAAGCGAAGGGGTGTGGTGGTTTATATTTTTACAGTGCTGTTGTCGGCACTGATGCTGATGTGCTGCGTATCTTATGCCATCGATAAGTGGCTGCCTGCGCCCAGGTTTGGAATGCGGTCCCGGCCTGATTTATCGGCCATGCGCAGGCACAGGGAATCTCAGGAAGGCGGCACTCCAATGAAACGGCTCATTCCCGGTCCGGGATCACCGCTGGTCCAGTATCCCTTTTTTTTGGCCATTATAGCGGTGAGTTTTAGCTACAGCCTGATCAGGGAACACAATTTAAAGGAAAAACAACGCAAAGAGCGGGAAACGGAAACACTAAAAACGGAACTTGGATTGCTCCGCTCGCAGATCAGTCCGCATTTTATGTTCAATGTACTCAATTCGCTGGTTGCACTGGCCAGAAAGAAGTCTGACCTGATGGAGCCTTCGCTGATCCAGCTTTCTGCTTTGATGCGCTATGTACTTTATGAAAATAGTCAAAGCCGGATAGCGCTTGCGGAGGAAGTCGCTTATTTAAAGAATTATATTGAACTGCAGTCGCTGAGGTTTGGCGATGACATCAGGCTGGATGTCGAAATGGCGGAGGACCTGGATGGTTACGAAATAGAACCCATGCTGCTGATCCCTTTTATTGAGAATGCGTTTAAACACGGGATCGGGAGTATGGACGATCCTTATATCCGCATAAGGTTAAACATGAACCGGGACAATAGTCTGCTGACCTTTAGCGTAGAAAACAGGATAGCTCCTGCTGCCGATGTGAAAGATGAGGATTCAGGAATAGGTTTGAAAAATGTGAAGCGCAGACTGGAGCTGCTGTATCCTGAAAAACATATATTTGAGATGAATGCCGGGGAGGAATTGTTTGAAGCAGTATTAACCCTGAAATTGACATGATCAGGTGTTTAATAGTTGATGACGAGCGACTGGCCCGGGAGCTGATCGCAGACAACATCAGACTGATTCCGTTTTTGGAGCTGGCTGGAAGCTGTAAAAATGCTTTGGAGGCGATGGAAATTTTGCGGACTGAGGCGATTGACCTCGTGTTTCTGGATATACAGATGCAGGGTATATCCGGCATTCAGCTGCTGCAGGGTGGGTTGATCGATGTGCCCATGGTGATTATGGTCACTGCTTATGAAAACTATGCACTGGAAGCGTTTAACCTGGATGTGCTGGATTATTTGATGAAGCCTGTGCCATTTGAGCGGTTTTTTAAAGCGGTTTCGAAAGCCAGGGACCAGTATTTGCTGAAGCGAAAACAACCGGCTGAGCCGGCGGAGTCACAGTATGTTTTTGTAAATTCCGAGTATTCGCTGATCAGGATAGACATCGATCAGATCACTTATGTAGAGGGTCTCAAGGATTATATAAAAATATACCAGATGGGCAGGGATAAGCCGGTTATTCCCAGACTAAGTCTTCATTACATGGAAGAAAAGCTTCCTGCCGGAAAATTTCTGAGGGTACACCGTTCTTACATCGTGGCGCTTGATAAAATCCTCTCTGTAAGGAAGAACAGGCTGTTTGTAGAGGGTGCAGAGGTGCCTTTTACAGAAAATTACAGAGAAGGGATAATGAGGTATATCGAACAGCGAAATTTCTGATTACCTTTGCCGACTAAATTTTTTGTCGATGAAAAGGTTAAATATCTCTTTGGTTATAGTTTCTGTAGTGCTGCTGGTGTTTTCTGCGTTATCTGTACCGGCACAATCAGCTGATACGACCAATCCCTCACCCCTGAAATTTCCAACTCCAAAGGGGATAGTCAATCAGTTGTTTTACCTGCAGAGAGATCCAAACCTCAACACGCTCATTTATGAACTGAACATCAGGGACGGCGCCATAGACCGGGAGGAACCGGTCATTGGTTACTGGATCAGGTACAGTGAGGGCGGCAAGAAACAGGACATGAGCTATGTACAGAAGAAATTTGCTTATGGCGTGCAGTCAAAAGAGCTCAGTAAAGATCACTTTGAAATAAGATTTGTATCGCACAAAAAGCTCGCTTTGTACCTGCAGCGTTCGGAGGGCGACAAGAAATTTCATGTGTACGTGACCGTAAACAATAAGAAACTTTTGCTGGACCGAATCTTTGTACGCATTGAGGGCGGCTCGTTCTGGCTGCCAAATGTGAGGTATGTCGAACTGAGGGGATTACACACAGAAAGCAATACGGTAATCACCGAGAGAATAAAAGTTTAACGTACATTTATTCAGGAAAAACCAAATTTAGCCTGAATGGAGCTTTCTTTTATCTATACTTTACTTTGCCTGCTGGTCAGCATTGCGGTCATGATCGTTCTGTCTGCTAAATACAGGGTTCATGCTTTCTTTGCACTGATGATCTCCTGCTTCATCATGGGGCTGGGTGTTCAGCTGTCTTTAACCGATATCGTCGGTGCCATACAGAGCGGCTTTGGCAATATCATGAAATCTCTTGGCTTGATTGTGATACTGGGAACCACGCTCGGGGTGCTGCTGGAGTATACCGGTGCCACAAAGGTCATGGCTGCGGTGATCCTCAGAAAAGTTGGCGAAAGCAATGCGGCAGTGTCTATGAGCGTTACGGGATTTATCGTGGGCTTGCCCATCTTCTGTGATTCCGGTTATATCGTATTGAGCAGTCTGAGTAAGACATTGTCCGGACGCACGGGTATTTCTATGGTAGTGATGGCGGTTTCGCTGGCTACGGGGCTTTATGCGGTTCACTGTCTGATCCCGCCTCATCCGGGTGCTGCCGGTGCCGCGGCAGTTATTGGAGCCGATTTTGGTAAACTGATGCTCATCGGGACTTTAATCGCTATTCCTGCGGGGATTGTCGGTCATCTGTGGGCAGTATATGCAGGTAAAAAGTATCCTTTGAGTGTTGTTCCGGAGGAAACGGCTTCGGAGGAAAAGACTATACTTCCATCAGCCTGGCGATCATTTCTTCCGGTCATTGTTCCGATTTTACTGATCGGTTTGAACTCATTTTATAAAATGGAGCATGCGGAAACGAAGGGATGGCTCGCACTGCTTTTGTCGCTGGGAAATCCTTCGATCGCTTTGGCGATTGGTGTGATACTGGCATTTAACTGTAAAAGGGACTGGACAAAAGAGTCTGTGAGTGTGTTGCTGAGAGACGGGGCGGAAAAGGCGGGGAGCATTCTGGTCATCATTGGTGCGGGAGGAGCTTTCGGGGCTGTGCTGACCCTGACCCATATTGGGGATCAGTTCAGCCGGGCGTTGCCGCTGTCGGCCATGGGGATCTTGTTTCCTTTTTTAATTACCTCGATGCTGAAAACCGCGCAGGGCTCTTCAACGGTGGCGATCATTACTGCGGCTTCTATTGTTCATCCCTTGTTGATTCCCCTGGGGCTGAATGACGATACGGGCAGGTTGCTTTGTGTATTGTGTATGGGGGCCGGTTCGATGATGATCTCGCATGCCAATGATGCTTATTTCTGGGTCATCGCTAAGTTTTCAGGGCTGGAAATGAGGCCGATGCTGAATGTGTATTCGGTGGCGAGCCTTTGGATGGGACTGGTTTCTTTTGCAATGGTATACCTGCTTTCTTTAATATTATAGCCCATGAACATACTTATCGCTCCCAATGCGATTCAAAAAGGATTGCTGCGGAGCAGTCCGTCTTTTCATTGCACCTGTTTTCCGATTGGTGACGGGGGAGACGGAACGGCTAAACTGATCATCGAAAAATTCAATGGTACTTATGTGAGCACATCCGTACGTGATCCTTTGGGAAGGGTGGTAAAAAGCACTTTCGGATTGATTGAAGACGGGAAAACAGCCGTCATAGAAATGGCCGATGCATCCGGTCTGCGGCTTTTGTCTGCAGACGAATTATCGCCTTTGCTGGCCAGTTCTTATGGGGCCGGTGAGCT
>NZ_DATHGC010000168.1:0-27325 GCF_035317785.1 Pedobacter sp.
ACTATTCTTTTTTAGGAATAAACCCCAATGGGCTGACAGATGCTTATGCCGATTATGCGGAGCAGAACAAAGCACATGCCCTGATCAACTACAATTACTGCAAAGCCAATCCCCTCAACTATACAGGCTATAGTGAAAACTGCTGGGGACTAACGGCGAGTGACATTCCAAACGGCTACACCGCAAGTTCACCAAATAACGACAAAGGGATCATCGCGCCAACCGCAGCACTTTCCTCATTTCCATACACACCTGCGGAATCCATGCAGGCCCTCGAGTTCTTTTACTATAAACTAGGAGATAAACTGTTTAAAGAATATGGTTTTGTGGATGCGTTTTCACAGCAGCAGCAATGGTATGCCAGTTCGACACTCGCCATAGACCAGGGACCGATTGTCATTATGATTGAGAATTACCGGACAAAATTACTTTGGAACTTGTTTATGAGCGCCTCTGAAGTAAAAACGGGAATGAAAAACCTGGGTTTTAGCAGTCCCAATTTATAACACGACAAGATGAAACGAAATTTAATTTTTACGCTGACTATACTTGCCGCCGGAATATTCACCCATCCCGCGAAGGCCCAGAAAAAAACTGCGGCGATCAAGCCCGAACTGAAGATCCAAAAGAACCTGACCGATGACGAGCTGCTGGACCTGGTGCAAAAACAAACCTTCAGATATTTCTGGGATTTTGCACATCCCGTAAGCGGCCTGGCCAGGGAGAGAAGCAATGCATCTTTTGGCTATGGCAATGAGGTCACCACTACAGGTGGTACCGGCTTCGGCATCATGGCTACCATTGTAGCGACAGACCGAAAATGGATCACAAGAGACAGCGCCTCCAGGTTCCTTTTGAAAATGGTGAATTTCTTAAGCAAGGCCGATGCCTACCATGGGGTATTCCCACATTGGCTAAACGGCGCAACAGGAAAGACCATCCCATTTAGCAGGAAGGACGACGGAGCAGACTTGGTCGAATCCTCTTATTTGTTCCAGGGCTTACTTACCGCAAAACAATATTTTAATGCCGATAACCCCATAGAGAACGAATTAAGAAACCGCATTTCCTGGCTATGGAATGACGTGGAATGGGACTGGTTCACCAAAGGCGGAGAAGAAGTACTTTACTGGCACTGGAGCCCGAACAATGGCTGGGCCATGAACTTTCCGCTGCGCGGATACAATGAATGCCTGATCACGTATGTTCTGGCTGCATCCGGCAAACGCTATCCGGTACCTGCATCGGTCTATCACAGAGGCTGGGCCCAAAGCAATTTCTTTAAAAACGGCAAGGAGTTTTACGGGTATAAACTGCCCCTTGGATTTGACAACGGAGGCCCGTTGTTCTTTTCGCATTATTCATTTTTAGGCTTAGACCCCCGCGGGCTGAAAGACCAGTATGCCGACTATTGGGAACAGAATAAAAACCATACCCTGATCAACCGGGCCTATGTCCTGGCCAATCCAAAGCAATATAAAGGCTATGGAGCAAACAGCTGGGGCCTCACTGCCAGCGATAGTTACCAGGGTTATGCCGCCCATTCCCCTAATGAAGATCTGGGTGTCATATCCCCGACCGCAGCATTGTCTGCTTTCCCTTATACCCCAGAATTTTCTATGCAGGCCCTGAAGCATTTCTACTTTGACCTGGGCGATAAGATCTGGAGCCAGTACGGTTTTGTGGATGCCTTCAGTGAGCAGCACAACTGGTACGCGAAGTCGCATCTGGCGATAGACCAGGGGCCTATCATCGTGATGATTGAAAACTACAGAACAGGTCTGCTCTGGAAATTGTTCATGAGCAATCCGGAGGTCAAAGAAGGTTTAAAAAAATTGGGCTTTGAAAGTCCCGTATTGCAAAAATGAGCATTAGAAAACATATCTTCCTTTTAGTCTTGCTGGTTGCCGGCATGACTGCCGCTGCACAAAAAAAACAGCTTACCTACTGCAACCCCATCAACCTGGACTACGGCTACACCCCTATTCCAAATTTTGCCGAACAGGGCAAACACCGGGCTACAGCAGATCCTGTAATGGTCAATTACAAAGGTGACTATTACTTGTTCTCCACCAACCAGTGGGGCTACTGGTGGAGCAGCGACATGTACAACTGGAAGTTTGTCTCCCGGCATTTCCTCCGGCCTGAGCACAAGGTCTATGACGACCTCTGTGCGCCCTCTGTATGGATACAAGGCGATACCATGCTGGTATTCGGATCTACCTATTCCAAAAATTTCCCGATCTGGATGAGTACCGATCCAAAAAAGAACGAATGGAAAGAAGTCGTACACGAATTTGAGATCGGGGGCTGGGACCCAGCACATTTTGTGGATGACGACGGAAAGCTGTACATGTACAACGGCAGCAGCAATGTGTATCCGCTCTACGGTGTAGAGATGAACCGGAAAACCTTTGAGCCCATCGGCAACAGAAAAGAGCTTTTACTGCTCGATCCTGACCGCTACGGATGGCAGAGATTTGGCGAGTACCTTGACAATACCTTCCTCAATCCCTTTATGGAAGGCGCCTGGGTCAACAAGCACCATGGCAAGTATTATTTGCAGTATGGAGCACCAGGGACTGAATTCAGCGGCTATGCAGATGGTGTGGCCGTAGGGCCTACACCTTTAGGCCCATTTGAGCACCAGTCCCTGCCTTTTTCTTACAAGCCCGGCGGCTTTGCGCGCGGTGCAGGTCATGGTGCCACTTATCAGGATAAATGGAAGAATTACTGGCACATCTCTACCATTGCCATTTCCGTAAAGAACAACTTTGAACGCCGTCTGGGTATCTGGCCTGCCGGTTTCGACAAAGATGATGTGATGTACATGGATGCTGCCTTTGGAGATTATCCGCATTACCTGCCTGGCAAATCTGCGGATCATCTGAAAAGCCGTTTTACCGGATGGATGCTGCTCAATTACAACAAACCTGTCAGTGTTTCTTCTACACTGGGCGCCTACAGTGCAAATAATGCGGTAGATGAAAGTATTAAAACCTATTGGAGCGCTGCCACTTCAGGAAAAAACGAATGGATCCAAACCGATCTCGGCAGGGTTTCGACAGTAAACGCAGTGCAGATCAACTACGCAGACCAGGATGCCGCATTTTTGGGCAAACAATTGGACACCTATCACCAGTATAAATTGTGGTATTCCGCAGACGGAGCCAAATGGACGATTTTAGCAGATAAAAGCAACAATAAAATTGATGTTCCGCATGACTATATCGAACTCGAAAAACCGGTAAAGGCGCGCTTCATCAAACTGGAAAACGTCCATATGCCGACCGGCAAATTTGCCATCAGCGGCCTGAGGGTATTTGGCAATGCCAATCTTGCCGCCCCAAAAACAGTTAAGGATTTTGTGGTACTGAGAACCGAAAAGGACAAGCGCAGTGCATGGCTCAAATGGCATCCGATCGAAGATGCCTATGCCTATAACATCTACATCGGTACTGCTCCCGACAAACTATACAATTGCATTATGATCTACAATACCAATGAGTATTGGTATAAAGGAATGGATAAGGATAAAACTTACTATTTTAGCGTTGAAGCAATCAATGAAAGCGGCGTGTCGCCACGGACAAAGGTTGTCAACGTAAACTAAAATCAACATTAAATGAAGCACAACTTTTTATCCCGCCTTTTCCTTATCACCCTGGTATGTCTTTCTGTCCATTCATTTGCCCAGAACAAACCGTTCTGGAATGAGATGCAGCAATTTCAGCGCCAGGACAGCATCGCTATGCCCGCCAAAAACGGGATTGTTTTTACCGGGAGCTCATCCATTAGGATGTGGAAAGACCTGGAAACCACCTATAAGGAATACCATGTCATCAACCGTGGTTTTGGCGGATCTGTACTTCCCCAGGTCAATGACAATATAGACCAGGTCATCCTCAGGTATAAACCCCGTCAGGTAGTGATCTACTGCGGTGACAATGACATCGCTTCTGGCGCCAGCGCAGAGGAGGTCCTGGCCCGTTTCACTACGCTATTTACCAACATCCGTAAGGAACTTCCAAAGACGTCTATTGCTTTCATCTCTATGAAACTGAGCCCCTCACGCACCAAGTTCGTCCCGGAAGTCATTAAAGGAAATGCCCTGGTCAAAGAATTTATCGCGAAACAAAAAAACGCCGCATTCATAGACATCGCTTCAAAAATGCTGGATAGCAAAGGAGAAATGAGACCGGAACTGTTCCAGAACGACATGCTGCATATGAAACCTGCGGGCTATGAAATCTGGACTGCGGCAATAACCCCCTACCTGAAAAAGAAATAACAACACCTACATGAAAACTACCTATCTGCTTTTCCTCGCCGTACTGATCAATGCCGCCGCATTTGCTCAAAACAAAAAAACAGTTTCTGCTGCTGATCTGAAAATGAACAGCTTCATCGGCAATCTGATGTCAAAGATGACCTTAGATGAGAAGATCGGGCAGCTGAACCTGCTGACAGGCGGTGAAGCCACTACAGGATCTGCAGTGAGCACGAACGTGGAGACCAAGATCAGGAACGGACAGGTAGGTGGTATTTTCAGTTTGACTACTCCTGGACGCATCCGCAAGGCGCAGGAAATTGCAGTGAACCATACCAGGCTCAAAATACCGATCATCTTCGGGCAGGATGTGATCCATGGCTACAAAACGACTTTCCCTATCCCCCTGGCCCTGTCGTGCACCTGGGATTTACCCTTGATCCTGCAAACCGCAAGGATCGCCGCGATTGAAGCCACCGCAGACGGCCTCAACTGGACCTTCTCTCCTATGGTCGATATTTCGAGGGACCCGCGCTGGGGAAGGATTTCCGAAGGATCAGGTGAAGACACCTATCTTGGATCCCAGATCGCCAAAGCAATGGTCCGCGGTTACCAGGGCGATGACCTCTCCAAATACAACACGATGATGGCCTGTGTAAAGCACTTTGCCTTATATGGCGCTGCTGAAGCGGGACGGGACTACAACACGACAGACATGAGTTTGGACAGGATGTACAACGACTATCTGCCTCCTTATAAGGCAGCAGTTGACGCCGGAGCAGGAAGTGTAATGACTTCTTTCAATGACATCAATGGTGTGCCTGCTACGGCCAACAAATGGCTGATGACCGATGTATTGCGCAAGCAATGGGGTTTTAAAGGTTTTGTGGTCACAGATTATACCGCAGTAAATGAACTGATGGACCATGGCCTGGGCGACTTGCAAACCGTTTCGGCCTTATCATTAAATGCCGGAGTTGAAATGGATATGGTAGGCGAAGGCTTCCTGACGACCCTTAAAAAATCACTGAAAGAAGGCAAAGTAAAACAGCAGCAGATCGACCAGGCCTGCAGATTGGTACTGGAGGCAAAATATAAACTGGGCTTGTTTGATGATCCTTTCCGTTACTGCAATGAAGAACGCGCAAAAACCGAGATCTTAAAGCCTGAGCATTTAAAATACGCACGTGAAGTAGCCGGACAATCTTTTGTACTGTTAAAAAATGACAACCAGACCCTTCCGCTTAAAAAGACCGGAACGGTAGCACTGATCGGCCCTCTGGCCAATACAGGGGCCAATATGCCGGGTACCTGGAGCGTGAACAGCGACCTGGCCAATACGAAATCCCTTTTGGAAAGCATGACCGCGCTGGTGGGTAATCAGGTAAAGATCCTACACAGTCTGGGTTCCAATCTGGTCGAAGACACTGCCTATCAAAAAAGGGCCACCATGTTTGGCAGGGATATCCCAAGAGACAACAGACCCGAGGAAGAGCTCATAAAAGAGGCTGTAGCCACAGCAAAAAAATCTGACATGGTACTGGCTGCTTTGGGCGAAAGCTCCGAAATGACAGGTGAGGCCTCCAGCAGGACAAACCTGGAAATTCCGGATGTACAAAAAAGATTGCTCCAGGCCTTATTAAAAACCGGCAAACCAGTTGTCCTGGTGCTGTTTAGCGGTCGCCCGCTGGTGCTGAACTGGGAAAATGAAAACGTACCTGCGATATTGAATGTTTGGTTTGGCGGAACAGAAGCAGGTGCGGCCATTACTGACGTCCTGTTTGGAGATGTAAACCCTTCGGGAAAACTGACCGCGACCTTCCCCCGGAATGTGGGCCAGATCCCTTTATACTACAGTCATAAAAACACCGGAAGACCGCTGCCTGAAGGCAAATGGTTTTCCAAGTTCCGCTCCAACTATCTGGATGTAAGCAATGATCCGCTTTATCCATTTGGGTACGGATTAAGCTACACCACCTTTGAATACAGCAACCTGATATTGAGCAAAAACAGCTTTAAAGCCGGGGGATCAATTGCCGCAAGCATTACTGTTAAAAATACCGGTTCCAGGGAAGGCAAAGAAGTGGTGCAGCTCTACATCCGGGACCTGGTCGGAAGTTCGACAAGACCAGTTAAACAATTGAAAGGCTTTCAAAAGATCAGCTTGAAACCGGGAGAAACAAAAACTGTCTCATTCCGGATCACAGCTGAGGACCTGAAATTCTACAATTCTGATTTGAAATTTGTTGCAGAACCAGGTGACTTTAAGGTCTTTATTGGAAGCAACTCCAGAGATGTCACAGAATCGCAGTTTACTTTGATTAAATAAGACACTATTGCCGGATGCCTGCATTTACTCAGCCGGTTATGCCTCTACCAATGCCTGTATATTAAATTTTGACATTTTCATAAATGCTGCTATTACCCGTGGAGCTTTCTCAGGATCAGCCATAAACTGATGTAAGACTGCGGGTACAATTTGCCAGGAAAAACCAAATTTATCATCAAGCCAACCGCACTCGTCGTACCTGCCACCTTCACCCAGCTTTTCCCAATAATGATCAATTTCTTCCTGTGTCTCACATTCAATCACATAAGAAGTTGCTGGTGTAGGTTTGTATTTTGGCCCGCCATTTAACGCCATGAACTTATTTCCATTCAGCTCAAAGTTTACTACAATCGGATTTTCCGCGGTGATCCTTGAGTTTTTAAAAATAGAACAGTAGTAGTCTGCGGCTGCTTTAGCTTGTCCGTCAAACCATAAACATGGATACATTTGATTTTTCATTCTATTGAATTTTGTTTAAAGATATACAACAAAAATAGGGCTGCCGGAAATGTCAAAATAGAACGAAACGGACAATTATGTATTTTCTGGCGAGGTGCCAAAGTTGAGGTATTCTTTAGGTGTGATGTTGGTAAACTCCTTGAAGGAACGGATGTAATGGCTCTGATCTGCATAGCCATGTTGAAATGCTATGTCCGATAACTTCTCATAGTTCCTGTTGTTCAACTGCTGAAATGCCGCGTTAAACTGGCAAATCCGTCTATATAAGTTAGGTGCAATACCGATATTTTTCTCGAACGTTCTCCGAAACGTCTTTTCAGTGATGTGCAATTCCTTTTGGAGCAGTATAGAAATTTCTGGCAGAGGTTGTCCGGCAATCCTGCTCACGGCATATTTGATCAGATCAGACCCTCTTTTAGAATTAGCCAACAGATGAAGGATAAATTGATCCAGCAAAG
This sequence comes from Pedobacter sp., assembly GCF_035317785.1. GTDB lineage: Bacteria > Bacteroidota > Bacteroidia > Sphingobacteriales > Sphingobacteriaceae > Pedobacter. The sequence goes on from NZ_DATHGC010000168.1 coordinate 7,517, forward strand.
TAATCATACTTTCGACAGTGTCGGCGTTCAACAAGCGATCCTGAAGTTCAGTCGTCCCCGTCGGCATTACCAAATTCAAATCGACAGGCCTGTCTGTCAGTTCCCGGGCTGATACATCAAAAACGGCACTGAGTGCATAGGGTTTGAAAAAATAGGCAATTATCGTAAAATCTTCATTAAATGTTATGGTCTCGGGAAGAATTGTTTGCCCAAAGAGTGTAAAATGCGTGGTAGTACGATTGTTAATGATCCCCCTGGTCGATTTGAAAAGCAAAGTTGGTAAGCCATTGGCAAACAGTGGCAGTGAGAAAGGTGTTATCATTTGATGATTTTCTATCACCAATATCCTTTCGACATATTCCGCAACCTCACAGGTTGGTTTGAAATTTATGACATTCATTCCTATCTCACTAATATACTAATATACTACCCTTGACAATAAACATCAAGCAACTGAAGCAAACCGCAGTTTTGAAACTCATACTGCTGATTAGCTGCAACCGTCACGAGCGGCTGCTATGCTGTCATTTGTAAAAGAATAGCGGCAAAAACGATTACCAGTCTGGAAATTTTTGTGTTCATTGTTCGCGTTACTATTTGGTTCCTGTTAAAGTAGCCAAACTAGTGCTTTCCCACCAGTAAAAAATAGATTATATCCTATTTAATGGACTATTCTCCTTCCTGATTAACTGCAGAAGCTCCTGCAGATCCTTTCATAGATGAGAAATCTTTTTTGTCTGGCAGTGAAAAAGCAATATAAATATCGCTGGACTTACCTCCCCATTTGGACCCGCCGCAGGCAATGACAATGTATTGTTTGCCATTTACCTGGTATACTGCCGGAGTGGCAACTCCGGGAGCAGGGAGTTCAGTTTCCCATATTGTTTTCCCGGTTCGCTTGTTTATGGCCCTGAACTTTCCGTCTGCAGATGCGCCGATAAAGATCAATCCGCCCGCTGTAACCACCGCCCCCCCGTAATTCTCCCTGCCGGTTGCAGGTATGCCTTTCTTTTTTAATTCTTCAAATTCTCCAAAGGGCACCTGCCAGAGGTATTTACCGGTGTTCAGGTTGATTGCGCTGATGGTGCCCCATGGCGGACTTAAAGCAGGATATCCTTCCTTTGTGAGGAATTTGTTATAGCCCGTAAATCCGTATGAAGGCCGCAATTTGTCATTTTTAATGGCAGCACCTGTATAGGTTTCCTGCTGCCGGGACTTTAAATTTAAAACAAATGAGCCGATTGCTGTCTTCTCGGCTGTAGTAAGCTGGGCAAATCCGGGCATCATCCTACGGCCAGTAGTGAGCAGTTCGCCTAACTGTGCCAGATTATATTTTTTGTCCGCGCCGATCAATGAAGGGTAATCTCCTGAACCCAGGCGTTCAGGTCCATGACATCCCATACAATTTCTTTGGTACAGTAAGACACCTGCCTGGAGATTCGAAAGGGTGGTTTGACCATCTGATTTTTCTTCGACAAGGTTGAGTACCCAGGCCATTTCGTTTGCGTTCACATATAGGATGTTGGTCTTTGGATCAACCGCCGGGCCGCCCCACTCACCTCCGCCATCATATCCGGGCAGGATGATCGTTCCCTTTTCCGTCGGCGGAGTAAATATCCCCTGCGAACGGTAGGTTTTAAAGCGTTTTTTGATATCCTGGTAAGAGGAATCACTAACCAGGGTGTTCAAATCCTTTTCGGTCATGATCTGCCTGACGAAAGGTTTGGGTAGAACGGGAAAAGGCTGAGTTGCACTTAATTTTTCGCCTGCCACAGCATCGTTTGTTGGCACGGGTCTCTCTTTTATAGGGAAAAGTGGCCTGCCGGTGGCGCGGTCAAAGACAAATACGAAACCGGTTTTTGTGGTTTGCACCACCGCATCGATTTTCTTCCCGTTCCTGGAAACAGTAGCAAGGACCGGTGCGCTGGAAATGTCCATATCCCAAACATCATGGTGTACGGTTTGAAAATGCCACCTGAGCTTACCTGTGGCTGCATCAAGGGCCAGCAGGCAGTTCCCAAACAGGCCCTTTCCAAGTCGGTCTCCGCCGTAAAAATCATTGCTTGGACTTCCTACACCAGCAAACAGCAATCCCCTTTTACTATCCAGGCTGAATCCTGACCATGCATTTGTTGACCCCATTCTCTTGTAAGCTGTTTTATCTTCCCAACTCAAGTACCCAGCTTCACCTGGATATGGGATGGTATGGAATATCCACTTTTGTTTGCCTGTCCGGACATCAAAGCCGCGGATATGTCCTGGCGTTGTTTCGCTCACCAGGCCGCTGGTGATGAACAAGTCCTTATAAATCATCACAGGAGAGGTAGGCGAAATGGATACACTTTTTTCATCTCTGCCAAGCCCTTTCCTTAAATCCACGCCTCCATCAATCCCAAAACCGGGTATGAGTTTTCCGGTCTCTGCGTTGATGGCGAATGCAATAGGGCCTACAGTATAAATGATCCGCCTGTCTGCTCCATCTTGCCAGTAGGCTACGCCCCTGTTCATATTGACGCTGTTTCTCGCCCAAGTTTTATTACTGGTGGAATCGGATGGATCAAAGTGCCATTTCTCCTTGCCGGTAGCAGCATCGACGGCAAAAAGCTTAAGCCGCGGGGAAACACCAAACAAAGTATTGTTTATAATGATCGGATTACATTCCATCGGACCAAACCTGGATTTGTTCCCGTTTTCCGATTGGTATACCCAGGCAATCTGAAGCTGGCTGACATTGGAGGTATCGACTTGAGCAAGATCTGAATATTTATTATTATTGCTATTGCCGCCATAGCTTTTCCAGTCGGCATACTTTTCTTGAGTGAGGTAAATTGCCCCTGATAAAATTACGGTTAAGACAATTCCTGCGAGTAATACCCGGGTTTTATGTATCATGCTGAAACAGTTTATTAGATTAAGGATTGCCAAATTTGTATTAGAAATAGGGGCATAGGTTTTCCAAAGATTAAATTCTGTGAGGGTAAACTATTCATTATTAGGAAAATCAGTTTTTCAAATATAACATAAAGTGTAAGTTCGAAAAAAATACGTCATTTGCTATTTCTGATACAATATTTACATCACGTTGGTTAAAAAGAATGGAATGAAAAAGATCTTAAGAGAACTTGCTAAGCCAGAAAACTCAAGTTATATCGTCAAGGAAGAGATCGCCATTCAATTTGCGGCACCGTTTCATTTTCACAAAGGTTATGAATTCACCTATATTGTAAAAGGACACGGTAAATTTTATGGCGGTGACAGCCTGCTTAACTTCACAGCAGGTGATCTTTACTTATTTGGAATAGGATTTCCTCATTATTTCATCAACGATAAATCTTTTGTCAGGTCAGGGGAGCTAGCCCATTCCATTGTCATTCAGTTCCATGAGAATTTTTTGGGCGGGGACTTTTACCTTCAGCCGGAATTTTTAAAGGTGAAAACCTTGCTTAGAACCGCACATTTGGGAATAAAAATAACAAATCCGGGTACCCGGTTAAAAAAACTGATGATGGCCGCCCCGAAAATTCCGGATTTAAAAGGCTTGATCAATTTACTCCAGATACTGGAAACAGTTTCCTCATTAAAAATGGCAGATACTGCTATTATCAGCACCAATGCCTTTGAAAACGCTATTAGTACCAAAAGAAAGGAAAACAAACTGGATGGAGTCTACAGGTATGTTCTGGAGAATTTTAAGGATCAGATCACCAATCAAAAAGCAGCGTCACTTGCATTCATGAATGAGTCCGCTTTCTGCCGGTATTTCAAACGTCGTACCAATAAGACATTGTCACAGTTTGTGAATTATGTGCGCATAACACATGCCATTCATTTGCTGGCAGAAGAAGACATGAGTATTTCAAAAGTTTGTTTTGAATGCGGCTTCGGCAACCTGTCTTATTTCAACAGACAATTTAAAGCAGTTACCGGAAATACCCCATATGCCTATCGAAAAGAGTTTTGCAAATAAAAATCGACCGCCCTCCCTGCACAACCGCTATCCAATTTTTATTATAAATGGCACGGTCAATCAGGAAAACTCCAATTTTCGGGCTTACAACAGCCGGTTCAGAAAAAACTGACAAAAGACGCTGGAACAGAACATTCGGAAGAATATCAAAGTATAAAATAGTAACTAAGCAGGACTTACCTGCGAAAATAAATGCCGTCACTAATGTATGGGACGGAAATAAAAGATGGGAACGCTATTGGACATTCATCGCAACGGCTGCCCCAAATAAAAATTTAAAAAAGACAAACTGAATTTGCTAATTTAGTAAGATGGACCGATTTAAATTAACAGCAGTTTTGCTAATGCTGCTTCTCACTACCGGCAGCTATGCCCAGGATTTCAAAAAATACGACCGGGGAAATTTTATCGAAGGCAAGGACAGCATCTACTACAGGCTGCTGTTCCCCGAAAATTTTGATCCTAAACAAAAATATCCCATACTTTTCTTTCTGCACGGTTCAGGGGAACGGGGGAACGACAACGAAAAACAACTGACACATGGCGGCAAGTCGTTCCTTAAGGAAAGCATTCGCAAAGGATTTCCGGCAATCATCGTTTTTCCGCAATGCAGCAGTGACAGTTTTTGGGCAAATGTAGAATTTACCGAACAGCCCGGTAAGGAGCGTTTTAACTTCCTGACCGCGGGAAAACCTACCAAATCTATGCACGCGCTTTTGGGCATGATCGACAACTTCCTGGATAAGCCATACGTGGACAAAAAGAAAGTCTACATTGGCGGACTCTCCATGGGCGGAATGGGCACCTATGAACTGCTGAGGCGCAAGCCCAGAATGTTTGCGGCGGCCTTTGCCATTTGCGGCGGGGATAATGTTGCCAATGTCCGGAAATACAAAAAGACCCCTTTATGGATCTTTCACGGTGAAAAAGACGACGTGGTACCTGTCGTATTGTCTACGAACATTGCAGATCAGCTGAAGGTACTTGGTGTAGATCCCAGGATCACGCTGTATCCTGAAGACGGCCACAACAGCTGGGACTCTGCCTTTGCAGAGCCTGAACTGTTGTCATGGTTATTTTCTAATGAACGGTAATAAAACCTACTCTGCCATATTGTGGTATACCGCCTGAACATCGTCGTCCTCTTCGAGCTTATCGAGCAGTTTCAGTACATCGGCAGCCTGTTCTTCGGTCACTTCATGGTGCGACAGGGCAATACGTTCCAGCTTGGAACTTTTTAGTTCTATACCTTTCTCTTCCAATGCTTTTTGCAGGGAACCAAAATTTTCAAATGGCCCTTGTGCTACTGCGATATCATTTCCTTCCTCATCGGCTTCAACATACAGATCTTCCAGCCCGGCATCAATCAGTTCAAACTCAAGTTCTTCCAGATCCAGAGCATCGGCAGGTACAAACCTGAATACAGATTTTCGGTTAAACACAAAATCGAGTGAGCCTGTCTTACCAAGAGTACCGTTTGTTTTGTTGAAATAACTGCGCACGTTTGCGACCGTTCTATTTGTATTGTCGGTAGCTGTTTCAATCAGTATCGCTACGCCATGCGGCGCATATCCTTCATAAATGATCTCTTCATAGTTGGCCATACTCTTATCGGACGCCCTTTTTATGGCAGCATCGACACGGTCTTTCGGCATGTTTACGGCTTTCGCGTTTTGTATGGCTGTACGAAGGCGTGAATTGGTTTCCGGATGCGGGCCGGCATCTTTTACAGCCATCACGATGTCCTTACCTATCCTGGTAAATTGTACGGCCATTTTGGCCCAACGCTTAAATTTTCTTTCTTTTCTAAATTCAAATGCTCTTCCCATTTCTTGGTTTTTATTTATTTCAGTAATGCTGAAGCTGGTCAAAAGATTTCCTTTATAGTTTTTGCCGTCATTGCGAGGCACGAAGCAATCCCAACATGAGATTGCTTCGTGCCTCGCAATGACGAATAGCTGTTAACCTGCAACTTCTTTCACTGTTTTACTATTTCTTTTGTTATACTATTAGTTCTTTGTTATATCACTACTTCTTTAAATTCTTAAACATATCCTCAGTCATTTTACTCAGGTCAAACTCAGGCTTCCAGGCCCAGTCCTGTCTGGCATAACTGTCATCAATAGACCTCGGCCAGCTGTTGGCAATCGCCTGACGGGGATCATTTTCGGTGTAAGTTAATTTAAAATCCGGAATATGTTTCCTGATCTCCTCAGCAAGAACCTCCGGGGTAAAACTAAATCCTGTAAAATTATAACTTGACCTGATCGATATTTTAGCCGCCTCGGCATCCATCAGTTCAATCGTACCTCTGATCGCATCATCCATATACATCATCGGCAGTTCAGTTGCCGCATTCAGGAATGAGGCATAACTGCCTTTTTTCAGGGCATCGTGGAAAATATGGATCGCGTAGTCCGTAGTGCCGCCTCCGGGTGCCGCCTTCCAGCTGATCAGGCCCGGATACCTGATGCTGCGCACATCCAGTCCAAACTTCTGGTGATAATATTCGCACCAGCGTTCGCCTGCAAGCTTACTGACGCCATATACCGTATTGGGATCCATCACACAATACTGCGGGGTATTGTCTTTCGGTGAATTAGGTCCAAACACGGCAATAGAGCTTGGCCAGTAAACCTTTGCCGTTTCGTAAGTAATGGCAAGGTCCAGGATATTGAGCAGGCCGTTCATATTAAGGTCCCAGGCCAGTTTAGGGTTCTGTTCACCCGTAGCAGACAATAATGCCGCAAGCAAATAAACCTGCGCAGGCTTATACTTCGCAAAGATGTGATTCAAGGTCTCTTTTTCCAGGACATTTACAAATTCAAAAGGCCCGGAATTCTTGATGTCATAATCAGGTCTGCGAATGTCGCAGGCGATCACATTGTCTTCACCGTAGCTTATTCTTAACGCGGTTACCAGCTCCGTTCCTATTTGCCCGTTAGAGCCCAACACTATTATTTTTTCCGTCATAAATCCTGGGATTTTGGCAAAAGTAAATAAAATATTTATGCCTCAATTTACGTTGGATTGATTAAGTAACAAAAACATTATATATTTACTTTAATTGTGTATTTAGAACACTAACCATTTATTTTTTTCTTAATATTACAAAACAAAAGCACACTTAGAGCACCAAAACACCTAAACCGCCAAATATGGACAGAAGAGAAGCTGTGAAGAACATGGCCTTTTTAATGGGGGGCGCATTATCTGCGACAACCATAGGAGTATTCCTGGAAGGCTGTAATTCACCATCTACCAAAACCAATGGAAGCTTGTTTACCGAAGATCAGCTAAAAATGATCACAGAGGTTGCTGACATTATCATCCCAACTACCAGTACGCCGGGCGCTAAAGCCGCTGGTGTAGGGCCATTCATCGCACTAATGGTCAAGGACTGCTATCCTGAAGATGCACAAAAGGCTTTCGTAAAAGGCCTGGAAGACCTGGACGAACAATCAAAAGACGAATTCAAAAAGTCATTCCTGGAAATTTCTGTGGAGCAGCGCCAGCAGCTATTGGGCAAATTGCGCGACAAAACCGTTGCAGACACCAAAGCTGAAAAGGAAATGCTGGATAAGCAATCGGAAGCCGAAAAGGAAAAGCAAGCGGCCAATCCGGAAAAGGCAAAATCTCAAACCGAGAATGCAGGAGTCATTTCTATGCTGCCAAAAGATAAGCCTAAAACAGAACCGCGTTTCTTTGCAATTGCAAGGGACCTGACCCTGCTGGGTTATTTCACTTCAGAAATAGGCGCAACCAAAGCCTATGAATACGTAGAGATCCCCGGCCGTTATGATGGCTGTGTGGATTTGAAACCGGGACAGAGAGTCTGGGCATCTTAAACCATTTATAGCACAAAAATGAGCAATTTAAATACTAAAGCTACGGCTAATAATACTTATGACGCCATTGTTGTCGGTTCGGGAATAAGTGGCGGATGGGCGGCGAAGGAATTGACAGAAAAAGGCTTAAAAGTTCTGCTGCTCGAAAGAGGAAGGAACATTGAGCATGTAAAAGATTATACCACGGCCATGAAAAAGCCATGGGAATTTGAACACAGGGGCAAAATAACCGAAGCCCAGAAAGAGGCGCACCCTGTACAAAAAAGAGATTATCCGTACTCAGAGTTCAACGAGAGCTTTTGGGTAAATGACCACGACTGTCCGTATACTGAAGTTAAGCGTTTTGACTGGTACCGCGGATTCCATGTCGGCGGTAAATCACTGATGTGGGGCAGACAAAGCTACCGTTTCAGCGACCTGAATTTTGAAGACAACCTTAAAGATGGACATGGCGTGGACTGGCCAATCCGGTACAAAGACCTTTCAAAATGGTACGACTACGTAGAAAAATTTGCAGGCATCAGCGGTTCAGTTGAAAACTGGCCTGCATTGCCTGATGGACAGTTCCTCCCCCCTATGGAGATGAACTGTGTAGAAAAAGATGTAAAGAAAAGGATTGAGGACAAATGGAAGAGATCCAGGATCATGATCATGGGACGTACGGCAAACCTGACAGTACCTCATGGCGGCCGCGGACAATGTCAGTACCGGAACCTGTGCAGCAGGGGCTGTCCTTTTGGAGCCTACTTCAGTACGCAATCTTCTACCCTTCCTGCAGCAGTAGCTACAGGCAACCTGACCCTTCGCCCGTTCTCGCTGGTGAATACCATCCTTTATGATAAGGAAACACAAAAAGCAAAAGGTGTCGTAGTGATCGATTCTGAGACGAAAGAAACTATAGAATACTTTGCAAAGATCGTCTTTATAAATGGCTCTACTTTGGGTTCAACGTTTTTACTGCTAAATTCCACTTCTGCTGAGCATCCTGATGGTTTGGGAAATGGCAGCGGGCAATTGGGGCACAATCTGATGGACCACCATTTCCGCTGCGGTGCTTCTGGCAGAGCTGAGGGCTTTGATGATAAGTATACTTATGGCCGCCGGGCAAACGGCATTTACATTCCAAGATACCGGAACATGAATGGTGAAAAGCGTGATTATGTAAGGGGCTTTGGCTACCAGGGCGGTGCAAGCCGCGGCAACTGGCATGCAGACGTCGCTGAAATGGCTTTTGGCGGGGAGTTCAAAGACCAGATGACCGTACCGGGAGCCTGGAATATGGGTCTGGGTGGTTTTGGTGAATCCCTTCCTTACTTTGAAAACCGTGTTTACATCGATAAAAGCAAGAATGACAAATGGGGCCAGCCTGTGTTGGCCATCGACTGCGAATTCAAAGAAAACGAGCAGAAGATGCGTGTTGACATGATGAACGATGCCGCGGAAATGCTGGAAGCATCGGGCATTAAAGACGTAAAAACTTATGACAACGGATCCGCACCAGGTATGGCGATCCATGAAATGGGAACTGCCCGCATGGGGCATGACCCTAAAACTTCAGTGCTGAACAAGTGGAACCAGATGCACGAAGTAAAAAATGTATTTGTAACTGATGGATCCTGCATGACTTCAGCAGCATGTCAGAACCCGTCATTAACCTATATGGCTTTAACTGCGAGAGCCTGTGACTTTGCAGTCAGTGAATTAAAAAAAGGTAACCTTTAACAAACAAATGAAGACTAGAAAACTTAGAATGGGCATGGTCGGCGGCGGTAAAGATGCATTTATCGGAGCTGTTCACCGTATTGCCGCAAACATCGACGGACAAATTGAACTATGCTGCGGAGCGCTGAGCATCAACCCGGAAATCGCAAGAGAATCCGGCGAAATGCTGTTCCTTCCTGAAGACAGAACCTACCTGACCTATCAGGAAATGATCGAGAAAGAAAGCCAGCAGCCTGCCGATAAACGCATCGATTTTGTAACCATCGTCACTCCAAACTTCGCACACTTTGCACCGGCAATGATGGCACTGGACCATGGTTTTAATGTAGTCATCGAAAAACCCATTGCATTATCTTTAGACGAAGCAAAACAGCTTCAGCAAAAAGTAGCGGAAACAGGTCTGATCCTTTGCCTTACCCACACCTATTCCGGCTACCCTATGGTCAAACAAGCCAGGCAAATGGTAAAGGAAGGAAAACTGGGTGCCATTAGAAAAGTAATGGTAGAATACCCTCAGGGATGGCTGAGCACACTGACTGAACGGGAAGGTAATGCACAGGCAGCATGGCGTACTGACCCTGCAAAAAGCGGAAAAAGCGGTTGTATGGGAGACATAGGTACCCACGCAGCACAACTTGCCGAATACATTTCGGGCCTGAAGATCAGCAAACTTTGTGCGGACCTGAACATCGTGGTTACAGGCAGGGCACTGGATGATGACGGAAACGTATTGCTGCGTTTCGACAACGGCGCAAGCGGTGTGCTTTCTGCTTCACAGGTTGCAGCAGGCGAAGAAAATGCATTGAAGATCCGCGTATATGGTGAAAAAGGTGGCCTTGAATGGCATCAGCAGGAACCCAATACTTTATTGCTGAAATGGCTGAATGAGCCGACACAGGTATACCGTGCCGGACAAGCCTATCTTTCAGACATTGCCAAACACAATCTGCGTGTACCGGGCGGTCACCCTGAAGGCTACCTGGAAGCATTTGCCAATATCTACAGGAACTTTGCATTGACACTTTCTGCAAAAATACACGGCACCACGCCTACTGAAGCCATGCTTGACTTTCCAAAAGTTGAAGACGGTGTAAGGGGAATGGCTTTTATTGACAACGTAGTGGCTTCGAGCCAGTCAGATCAAAAATGGTTTGATTTTAACATATAATCAGCATGACAACACTTAAAGGACCCGGAGTTTTCCTTGCCCAGTTTATCGGTGATGAGGCTCCGTTCAATTCATTAGACACCATTTGTGAATGGGCCGCGGGCCTTGGTTTCAAAGGCATTCAGATGCCGACATTAGATGCCAGGTTCATTGACCTTCAAAAAGCCGCTGAAAGCAAAACATACGCAGATGAGCTCAAAGGCAAAATCGCTTCCTACGGATTAGAGATCACAGAATTATCTACGCATTTACAGGGTCAGCTGATCGCGGTACACCCTGCTTATGACCTTGCATTTGATGCTTTCGCCCCCGACAGCGTTAAAAACAATCCAAAGGCCAGAACAGAGTGGGCCGTGCAGCAAATGAAATATGCGGCACAGGCTTCACAAAACCTGGGCTTAAATGCACATGCTACTTTTAGCGGTTCACTGCTGTGGCACATGTTCCATCCATGGCCTCAAAGACCTGCTGGTTTAGTGGAAGCCGGATTTACGGAACTGGCTAAACGCTGGATGCCGATCCTCAATAAATTTGACGAATGCGGCGTTGATGTATGCTATGAGATCCACCCGGGTGAGGACCTTTTTGACGGCATCACTTACGAGATGTTCCTTGAAAAGGTAAACAACCACCCGCGTGCCTGTCTGCTTTACGATCCGTCCCACTTTGTCCTGCAGCAACTGGATTATATCCAGTACATCGATTTTTATCATGAACGCATCAAAGCATTCCATGTAAAAGATTCAGAATTCAATCCCACCGGCAGACAAGGTACCTTTGGCGGCTACCAAAGCTGGGCAAACCGTGCCGGCAGGTACCGTTCTCCGGGCGACGGACAGGTAGATTTCGGGAAGATCTTCAGCAAACTGGCCCAGTACGATTATAAAGGATGGGCAGTAATGGAGTGGGAATGCTGTATCAAAGACGCCCAGGTAGGTGCGGCAGAAGGTGCAGAATTCATCAAAAAACACATTATTAAAGTTACGGAGAAAGCTTTTGACGATTTCGCAGCTTCAGGCGGCGGCGATGATGACTTTAACAATAAGATCTTAGGTTTATCATAAAAACAACACACAAATGAAAAAATCAATTTTTTTACTGGGTTGCCTTGCCATTGCATTAGCATCCTGTCATAGTCCCGAAGAAAGGGCCGCGATGAAAGCCTCGGCTGATTCAGCAGCCAACGCAGCCGGTGCCCCAAAATCTGAGCACGCCGTTGTTGCCAAACCCGCGGCAGCGCCTGCTGCAGAACCTGCAAAAACGGATACGGCTGCCAAAGAGATCGCTCCCAAAACGGACGCTCCTGTAGTAGCAGCCACCGAGGTGAAGCCTGCTGAAAAGGCTGCTGCGTTACCTGGTGAAGCACTGCTCAAAAAATCGGATTGCCTGGCCTGTCACAATGTGAGCCAAAAAATTGTCGGGCCGGCATACAAGAATGTCGCAGCGAAATATCCAGCTACAGAAGAAAACATCGAGTTACTTGCAGACAAGATCATCAACGGCGGATCCGGTGTATGGGGTGCTATTCCTATGAGTCCGCATCCCGCTGTAAGCAAAGCTGATGCAAAAGAAATGGTGAAATACATCCTTTCCTTAAAAAAATAATTTAACACCTAACCAAAATTGAACCATGGAAGAAGTAAAAAAAGACCAGAATGCTGCCTCAAGACGTAGTTTCTTAAAAACAGGTGCTATAGCAGCTTCTGCATTTATGATAGTTCCCCGTCATGTGCTGGGCGGCAAAGGATACCTGGCACCAAGTGACAGACTGATCGTTGCCGGTGTAGGTGCCGGAGGTAAAGGTCAGTCAGATATTGCAGAATTCGCAAAAAGCGGAAAAGCCGATATCGGTTTCCTTTGCGATGTGGATGACAGAAGAGCAGCGACCTCACGCAAAAACTTTCCTAAAGCCAAGTATTACAAAGACTGGCGCGAGATGTACGACAAAGAGCATAAAAACTTTGATGCCGTATCTGTATCTACACCGGATCATAACCATGCCATCATCAGCTACCATGCCATGCAATTGGGCAAACACGTTTACGTGCAGAAACCATTGACGCATGACCTGTTTGAGGCACGTTTGCTGACAGACGCAGCCAAGAAATATAAAGTGGTGACACAAATGGGCAACCAGGGCGCATCCAATGACGGTACACGCTTGTTGTCTGAGTGGTACGATGCCGACCTAATCGGTGACGTACATACTGTATACTGCTGGACAGACAGACCAGTCTGGCCTCAGGGTATCGCATGGCCTTCTCCTGCGAAAGAAATTCCTAAGGAACTGGACTGGGACCTGTGGCTCGGTACTGCACCTAAAAAAGATTACGTAGATAAACTGGTACCTTTCAACTGGCGCGGATGGTGGGATTACGGAACCGGCGCACTGGGCGACATGGGCTGTCACCTGATCGAGGCACCTTTCCGTGTATTGGGCTTACAATATGTAAAAGACGTACAGGCAACAGTCGGCAGTGTATATGTGGATGAGTTCAAAAAAGGCAAATTCCCTGAAAGCTGTCCTCCGTCAAGTCACATCACCATGACCTTCCCTAAAACAGACAAAACCAAAGGAGACATCACCCTTCACTGGATGGATGGTGGTATCCAGCCGGAAAGACCTGTAGAACTGGAAGCCAATGAAAAATTTGGTGACGACGGTAACGGTTCATTGTTCATCGGTACCAAAGGCAAGATGATTGCCAGCACCTATTCCAATAATCCTTTATTGTTGCCTACTTCCCGCACCAAAGACGCAAAAGCCAAACAAAAATGGGCGCGCGTACCGGGCGGCGCAGGCGGTCACTACGCACAATGGGTGGAAGGTGCCATCGCCGGTTACGGCAAAACAGAACTGAGCTCGTCATTTGACAAAGCAGGTCCCCTTACTGAGGCGCTGCTGATGGCCAACCTCGCAGTTCGTGGTTACGATCTTCCGGGCGGACACATCAAATTGCTTTGGGACAACATCAACATGAAAGTAACCAACTTTGACAGCGTAAACCAATATGTGAAACGCGAATACCGCGAAGGCTGGAACCTCAAAAAAGCTTAATCAAAACAACACGATGAAAACACAAATCTTTTCTGCGCTGACCATGACTTTATTGTTAAGTTATGGCAGCGCAAAAAGCCAGAGCAAAGGTTTTATTAAACTTTTTGATGGTAAAAGCACCAAAGGATGGCATTCTTACGGCAAAACCACTGCCGGCGAAAAATGGAAAGCTGAAGACGGCGCACTGCATTTTGATCCTTCGGGGCAAGGTGACGGCGGTGACCTCGTTACCGACAAAGCCTACAGCAATTTCCATTTAAAACTGGACTGGAAAGTTGCGCCCAAATCCAACAGCGGGGTCATCTTTTATGTACAGGACGACGCAGCGAAATATGGTTCCACCTATTTTACCGGACCTGAAATGCAGGTGCTGGACAATGACGGTCATCCTGATGGAAAGATCACAAAACACAGGGCAGGAGACCTTTACGACCTGATCAAAAGTGCTTCTGAACCGGTAAAACCAGTCGGACAATGGAATACAGCTGAGATCATCAGCAAAGATGGCAAGCTGGAATTAAAATTAAACGGGGTGACCACCGTCTCGACCACTTTATGGGACGACGCCTGGAAAAACCTGGTCTCAAAAAGCAAATTTGCCCAGTGGGCGGACTTCGGAACTTTCAAGTCAGGCAAAATTGCCCTTCAGGATCACGGAGATAATGTTTGGTACCGTAATATAATGATCAAAGAACTATAATATACAAGCGAAAACCTTAAAATGACTTCAAACAACCGTATCAAATTATCATTAATGATGTTCCTCGAGTTTTTCATCTGGGGAGCATGGTTTGTTACACTCGGCACCTATCTGGGCCTCACCTTAAAAGCCTCAGGAGCAGAAACAGGGGCAGTATTTTCTACCCAATCCTGGGGGGCCATTATCGCTCCGTTTATTGTCGGTCTAATTGCAGACCGGTACTTCAATGCAGAGAAAATATTAGGAGTGATACACCTTATAGGCGCTATCTTACTATACCAGGCCTACACAGCAACAGATGTGACCACACTATATCCTTATATTTTGGGTTACATGATATTGTATATGCCTACACTTGCCTTAGTCAATTCCGTTGCCTTTAATCAGATGGCAGATCCTGAAAAAGAATTTTCAAAGATCAGGGTCTGGGGAACCATCGGATGGATTGCTGCAGGCATGATCATCAGTTATGTTTTCCTTTGGGATTCAAAAGAGGGAATAGAAGCCGGATCTTTAAAAAATACTTTTTTGATGGCCAGTATCGCTTCCCTTGCATTAGGATTGCTAAGTTTTACCTTACCAAAAACACCACCTAAAGTCGATAAAAATGAAAAGATCAAGCTGGGACAATTGCTGGGTTTTGACGCTTTGAAATTACTGAAGGATAAAAATTTTGCAGTATTCTTTATATCAGCCATCCTGATCTGTATCCCGCTGGCATTTTATTACCAGGTAGCCCATCCATATCTTGAAAGCTCGGGTATTCCGAGCCCAACAGGAAAGATGACTATCGGACAAATATCCGAAGCCCTGTTCCTGTTGCTAATTCCCGTATTCTTTAAAAAATACGGGTTCAAAAAAACAATACTTGTTGGAATGATCGCCTGGTCGGTCAGGTATTTATTATTTGCATTTGGCAACGGCAGTGAACTCAGCTTCATGCTTTATATCGGGATTGCACTGCATGGCATATGCTATGATTTCTTCTTTGTATCAGGACAAATCTATACCAACTCTAAAGCCGGTGATCAGTTTAAAAGTTCAGCTCAGGGCTTAATTACCCTGGCAACTTACGGTGTGGGAATGCTTATAGGTTTTGCCATTGCCGGAATGATCAAGGACAATTATGCTTTAGCTGACGGAAACTTCGATTGGAAAATGATCTGGATCATTCCTGCAGGAATAGCCTTTGCGGTATTTTTACTGTTCTCCATCTTCTTCAACGACAATAAGAAAATTGAGGCAGATGCCATTAATTAAAAAACTCAAATGAAACCTGAACTTAGCAGAAGATCTGCACTGAAAAATATTGTTGCCGGGACCGCCGCATTAGGTGTTTCGGCAACATTGCCGGCTTTTGCTCTGGAGCCCCAAAAATCTACTATGCTAAAAGGAAATGTAAACCACTCTGTCTGCCGCTGGTGTTATGGCAGCACAGATCTGGAAACCCTATGTATCGAGGCAAAAAAAATTGGCCTCAAGGCAATTGACCTGGTAGGTCCTGAAGACTGGGCGACCTTAAAAAAACATGGCCTTGATTCTTCGCTCTGCAACGGAGCGGAGATCAGCATTGACAATGGCTGGAATGAACCCCAGTATCACGCAGAACTCATCAAACGTTATTCAGAGATGATCCCGAAAGTTGCAGAAGCCGGATATAAACAATTGATCTGCTTTAGCGGCACAAAACGAGGGAAAGATAATGAGACAGGCTGGAAAAACTGCGTGGAGGGGCTGAAGCAAATCATTCCAATCGCTGAAAAGCATAAGGTCGTTCTGGTTATGGAGCTGCTAAACAGCAAAGTCAACCACAAGGACTACCAGTGCGACAACACCCCATGGGGAGTCGAACTGTGTAAACGTCTGGGTTCCGAAAATTTCAAATTGCTTTATGACATCTACCACATGCAGATCGATGAAGGCAATGTGATCAGTACGATAAAAAATAATCATCAGTACATTTCTCATTACCATACCGGTGGGGTACCCGGCAGAAATGAGCTTGATGAAACACAAGAACTCTATTATCCTGCGATCATCAAGGCCATTCTTGAAACAGGTTTCAAAGGCTATCTTGCACAGGAATTTATCCCTAAGTACAAAGACAAATTCAAGTCATTGAAAGATAGTGTAATGGTTTGCGACGTATAAATCCAAATATGAACTCAAGAAGAATTTTCATCAAACAGGCAGCAGTAGCTGCCGCCGGTGCAGCACTGATCCCGGGCTTTGCCTGCTCTCCTGCCCCTGCCACCGCCAGCACTAAAACTGTCGGCCTTCAATTGTATACACTCAGAGACCTCCTGCCAAAGGACGTGAAGGGTGTGATTGAAAAGGTAGCGAAAGCGGGATATAAGGAAGTTGAAACCTACGGTTATACTGCCCAGGAGGGTTATTGGGGCCTGGAAGCTAAATCATTCAAAGCTTTGCTGGATGCCAATGGTCTGAAAGCCCCAAGCGGACATTTCGGACTCGAAGAATTTGTAGAATCCGGCAACAAAGAATTGCTAAAGCCCCTTATGGACGGTGCCGCGGCATTGAACATGGAGTACTTTACCTGTCCCCACCTGAGAGATGACCTGAGGGCAAACCTCGAGGACTATAAAAAGCTTGCCGGCAGGTTAAACGAAGCAGCAGAAGTTGCCAAACAACATGGCCTGCAGATGGGCTACCATAACCACGATTTTGAATTCCAGAAATACGGGGAAACAACCGGCTATGACATCCTGCTTCAAGAGACCAGCAAAGACCTGGTCCATTTTGAGATGGACATTTATTGGGTAGTCAGGTCTGGCAATGATCCTTTAGCTTTGTTTGAAAAACACCCCGGCCGTTTTGTCATGTGGCATGTGAAAGACATGGACAAGGCCGACAACACCAAAAATACAGAAGTTGGAAACGGCAAGATCGATTTCAAAACCATTTATAAACACGCAAAGCAATCTGGCCTGAAGCACCTGATCGTAGAGCAGGAAAACTTTGCGATCGATCCTTTCGACAGCATTAAAAAGAGCTTTGATTATGTAGATCACGAACTGGTTTAAGAAGATAAAATCTTAAAAAATAAAGGGAAGTGGTCTGTAAAAGGTCACTTCCCTTTTTGTTATAATAAGGTCTTAATACAGAAACCTTTACCCATTGCGTGAAAATTTTCTCATATTTGCGGACTTATTAGACAAAAAAAATCCTTTATAAACAATTAAAAACAAGTAAATAACAATTAAAAGAACCATTAGAAAAAGATGAAAATTGCAGTAGTAGGTGCCACCGGACTGGTAGGTACCGTAATGTTAAAAGTATTAGAAGAGCGGAACTTCCCGTTGACAGAATTGATCCCCGTAGCCTCAGAAAAGAGCGTTGGCAAGGAAATTTCTTTCAAGGGTAAGAAGTATGCTGTTGTAAATATGGATACTGCAATTTCAATGAGACCAGATATCGCATTGTTTTCTGCAGGTGGCGGCACCTCTTTAAAAGAAGCCCCTCGCTTCGCTGAAGTGGGTACCACAGTGATCGACAACTCTTCTGCATGGCGGATGGACCCTACCAAAAAACTGGTAGTCCCGGAAGTAAATGCAAATGTATTGTCAAAAGAGGATAAGATCATTGCCAATCCGAATTGTTCAACCATTCAAATGGTCGTGGCCTTAAAACCGCTCCATGATAAATATAAGATCAAACGTGTAGTAGTTTCTACCTACCAGAGTGTGACCGGTACAGGAGTAAAAGCTGTAGAACAACTGATGAACGAACGCAAGGGCATTACCGACGGGCCAATGGCCTATGCCTACCCGATCGATCTGAATGTCATCCCTCAGATTGACGTTTTCACAGAAAACGGATATACCAAAGAGGAAATGAAGATGATCCTGGAAACCCAGAAGATCATGGGCGACAACAGCATCAGGGTTACCGCTACAACAGTTCGTATTCCTGTAATGGGCGGCCATTCAGAGTCAGTGAATATTGAGTTTGAGCGTGACTTTAACCTTGCAGATGTGACCGAATTATTGACCAATACCGAAGGTGTGATCGTTGTTGATGACCCTGCAAACCTGAAATATCCCATGCCTATGGATGCCCATGAAAAGGATGAAGTATTCGTAGGAAGGATCAGACGTGACGAGTCGCTGCCAAACACATTGAACATGTGGATCGTAGCCGATAACCTGCGTAAAGGTGCAGCCACCAATGCAGTTCAGATTGCTGAATACCTTGTAAAAAAGGAACTGGTATAGTTCATTGATAAAATACAATTACGGCCGTCATCCTGGAACAACCGGGACGATGGCCGTTTTAATTTTAAACTTAATATGCTTAAAAAATCCACTACCCTCCTTTTTGTACTTATTCAAACGCTCGCGTTTGCCCAAAGCCCCATCAAGAAACTGGAACAGGCATTTAATACCCTGCTCGCCGACCCACAGGCAAAATACGCCCTGACTTCCTTGTGTGTACTGGATGCCAATACCGGGCAGACCCTTTTCGCGAGAAACGAAAACATTGGCCTTGCCACCGCATCAACCCTAAAGACCATTACCTCAGCGACTGCTTTCAGCCTGCTGGGCAAAGACTTTCAATACCAGACCACCCTGGCTTACAGCGGCACCCTGGATGCAAACGGAACTCTCCATGGCAGCCTGATCATCATAGGCGGCGGAGATCCTACCCTGGGCTCCTGGCGCTATGACACAACCAAAGAAGGATTTATCCTCAACCAGTGGGTAACTGCAATAAAACAGGCCGGCATAAAAAAAATAGACGGAAATATCATTGGAGACGACAGCCTTTGGGGTTCACAGACCACCCCGGACGGATGGGTGTGGCAGGACATTGGCAATTACTACGGGGCCGGCGCATCCGCATTGTCCTGGCGGGAAAACCAGTTTGATCTTCATTTGAGGGCAAACAGCGCGAATGGCAATGTATCCATCCAGAAGATCATACCTGAAATGCCCTATCTTAAGATCATCAATGAACTGAAACCCGGAGCAGAAGGAACAGGCGACCGGGTATATGCCTACCTACCTCCTCTTGCCAGCACAGCTTACCTGAGAGGAACCTGGGCTTTGGGGATATCCAAACCCGGTATCTCCGCCGCCTTGCCAGACCCTGCTTTTGATGCCGCATTCCGCCTGCAGGATACCTTACGCCGTATCGGCATCCCAGCATCGTTAACCCCAACCACTACACGTCAGCTCAAAGCAGACCAGCAGCCCCTTCCCCCGATCACACAAAAGCTCAGCACCATCAGCTCACCTACGCTGAGCCGGATCATCTATTGGTTCAATAAAAAAAGCGTCAACCTCTATGGCGAACACCTGCTCAAAACACTGGCCTGGAAAGCCG
>NZ_DATHGC010000169.1:0-45496 GCF_035317785.1 Pedobacter sp.
AGGATCGACGTAAAATACGATCGGTTTTTTAGGATCGACCAGTTCCCCCCGGTCGTACCTGGCCCGGTCTTCATCCTTCGGTTCCAGCCGCCACCTCCAGATGTTGTGTACATCCCTTATCCCCTGGGAACTGTTGTCAAATGTTTTATAATCATTCCAGATCATCGCAAAATAACCCACCCTGTTGTCAAATTTCCTGGTCTTCATCGGGACCTTCGGCAGCAGGATAATAGAGTTATTGAATTCGAAGGTTATGGTGTTCAAACCCGCAGTCATGGTCCTGACATTCTTGATCTCGATGTTGGCTGGAAATGCTTTGATCTCTTTAATAAAAGACCGGTCTGCCGCAACAGGGCCACTGGGCATCAATCCCGCCATCAATGGCTGCGATCCAAAAATCCCGTTGGCCGTACCCAGGTAGTCGGTCATGTCGATTACGACGCTATGCTTAGACTGGTTGACGGCCTTGACCGGAAAGGTGGCATAAATGGGTTGCAGATTGTTTTTTAACAGCGATCTGGAAACACCATTCTGCGTACTGTCGCCCGCTTTCTCCGTTACACTGATCATTTTCAACACGATCTTATTGCCGGCTATCTTTTCAAAATGAAACAGGTTCTGTCCCATCCAGTCGCCCCCATAACTGCAAAGTGCACCGAAACTGATCGGCATGCGGTAGTCCGCAGCCGAGCGGACAATGCGGTTCACACTGAACAGGTCCCGGCTCAATATGGAATCAGGCAGCTCAAATAAATATCTTCCCGCTACCAAATGGACGGTAAAAAACCCGGCCGAGCTTTTGGCTGTTGCCGGAACAATTTCCGCATAAGGCTTGGGTTCGTCCGGTTTCGGGACTACCACAGGCGCAGCCGGAGTTGTGGTGGTGGCCGCTACGACTTTTCTTTTCTTTTTCTTAAGGCCCAGCAGCGTACATTCGCTAAAGACCATGGAAGCAAGCAGCAAAAGGACGATAAGCCTCAGTTTATCTGATGTTAATTTCATGTGTTTCTTCATTTTACAATAATCATTAGATCGCTTTCTTCGGCGGTGCAGGCAGAGCTGCAGGATTATACAAACTCAGGTACAACCGGTCTCTCAGATCCTCCAAATGAGCCTTGCTCAAACCTTCGGACGTACCCGGCAGCGCGCGGCTGATATCACCGAGCAGCACTTTGGCATGTGCCCTGATCACCGATCCGGATTCTCCGTCGGTACTGACCCCTGCTTGCAGCATGTTGCCCAGTTTGACCACATATGTCTTTTGCAGCTCCCTGCGGGCCATGCTGATGGCTTTGCCTTGCGAGAGTTCAGCAAATACCCCTTTTTTCAAATCGCTGAGCATCTGTGTAGCGGTATAAGCTTTTGCAGCATCATAAGCTTCTGCAGACAACAGTTTACCAATGCACCTTGCATCGAGCAGCAGCTGCAGAATGTTCTTCTGGGCGGTCATGACCGGATTGAAACTGGTATAGGTCAGCTTGTAAAGTGCATCATTCTTTAACCATAACGGCGTAACAAATGCCTCCTGCTGTAGGAATTTCATGGCTAGTTGCTGCTTTTCCCTGGAAGGAAAGCGATAGACCACTCCAGGCTGTCCGTTCATTTTAACGTCCGTATACATACCTCCGATGGTATAAGCTGCATGCTGCAGATACCTTTCATACTGATTGATCAGTTCCTGGTACAACTCGCCTGCCCTGTCGTAGTTCTCGTTAGGCTTTCGCGTCCAGTTCAGGAGCTCCGGTGCTATTCTTTTCAAATTTTTAATTCCGTATCCACTAGCAAGCACGGCATCATCGCCCAGATCACCCTTTTGGTTACGCGGATCAGTAATCATCCCCGGCTGGCCGGGCTCCAGGCCAAAATTATATTGCTTGCCTGAGTTAAGCTTCCGGGCCGTCCAGTCAGCCAGTATTTTATTTTCTTCAGCTGTGGTCTTATTGCCCGGAATGATCCTGTAGCCCCATTCAATCGCCCATTTGTCATATTCCCCGATTGTTGGAACCAACGCCGCTGCAGGAATATTGTCTTCAGGTTGGGCCACGTAATTGTAGCTGTAAAAGTCCATGATTGACGGGCTTACTGTTTGATTTTCTGCCCCTCCTGCTTTTCTTAAACTGGCTACAGGAACAGTTGCAGATGCACCGGTATTGAATTTCAAACCCAGCTTACTGCCTATCTGCTGACTGCAGGCTGCGCGTATCAGTCTGCCCATCAGCTCGTCACTGAATTGTGCCGAACGGGCCCTTGAATCAACCGCTCCTGCCTGTATCAAATAGGTTTTATACAGTTCGTTCAATGCATTGTGGTACCAGCTGACGTGGGCTTCCAGTATCTCTCCGCTGCGCGGATCGCTGATGACCTCGCCACTGGAACCCCCTGGTTCAGCAGGCTTATACACCAATACATTATGCCTCGCATCATCAATGTTCCATGTACTGTCGTTAACGGGGGCTTCCCTGCCGATGATGGCATTTTTAAATCCTGCCTTTTCAAAGGCAGCCTGCCAGTCGTTGATGCCCTGGATGAGGTAAAGAACCCACTTTTTCGGGGTACTGGGATCAATGTAAATGACAATCGGGTGCTGAGGTTCCACCAGTTGTCCTTTGTTATATTTCCCGGCATCTTCCGCTTTTGGCTCCATTCTCCAGCGCTGGATATTGCCGATAGTCCGGACACCACGGGGATTGAGGTCAAAATCTGTATAATCTTCCGTCAAATAGCCGATCCTTTCATCATATTCCCTGACTTTCATCGGGACTTCAGGCAAAAGGATCATCGAACTGTTCATCTCGAAGGTATAGACCGACATCCCGGCCAGCGGACTATCCTGCTTCTGGTAGGTTTTGATGGTCTTAATCTCGATATTGGTCGGAAAAGCCATTGCACTTTGTATATAAGACCGGTCAGGTAATGGTGTAGTCAGGCCGGAGAGCGCTTTTTTTGCATTGCTGAAGCCGAAGATGATATTATCACCATTGATGTAGTCAGTGATTTCGATCACGCTGGTCTTGTTGTCTTTGTGAACAGCCTTTACCGGAAAGGAAGAAACGATCGGTTGCATTGTGCTTTTTAATAAGGAACGGGATAAGCCATTTGCAGAAGTATCGCTGGAACGGTCCCTATAAGAAGTAACCGAGAGAAAAAGCTTATTTGCAGGCCCTTTGGTAAAGTTAAACACACTCTCCCCGATCATGTCTCCGGCATAGGATACTGTTCTTGACTCCGGTTTTCGGAAGTCGGCCGCCGACCTGGAGATCCGGTTTACGGTGAGCAGTTCCCTGCCCAACAGCGAGTCCGGGATTTCCAGGTAATACTTCTCAGCAACTTTATGTACCTTAAAAAAACCAAGAGAGCTCTTTGCGGTTGCGGGAATGATCTCTTCGTAAGGTTTTAAGGCATCCGGGGCAGAGATTGCCGGCTTCGGTGCAGTCCCAGCGCCTGGCACCGCGCCTGAAACGGGGGTTTTCGTCTTAGATTTTTCCTTTTTTTGTGCCTGTACCGGCAATTGGTCAAGAACGATCAGACAAAATAATAGTGAGGTAATACAGATTACCTTCCTGTTCATCAATTTCATTTGAGTTAAGTTTAAGGTGTAAAGGCGGGCAGGACGCAAGTGATCCCTGCATCATGCCCGCACTAAAGCATATAGGCGCTGTTTAATTAATAGCCGGGCGTTTGGACAAGATTAGGATTGGCAAGAATGTCATTAGTGGCAATTGGAAAGTTTTGTTTCAGTGAGTTCCAGGTTGCACCAACCCCTTTTTGCAAAACAACATTGTTCATCACGGCATCTATAGTGCCGGAACGTTTCAGGTCAAAGAAACGATGACTGGATTCAGTAAATAGTTCTACGCGCCTTTCTTCGATGATCGCATTGATGATATCTATTTGCAAAGTCGCATTGGTTCCATTCAGCCCCGCTCTGTTTCTGATCCTGTCCAGATCTGCTTTTGCACCATCTAAATTATTTTGCCTTGCACGTGCTTCCGCACGGATCAGGTATTGCTCGGCAATTCTGAACAGAATAATGTTTTCGGTGCCGATTATGCCTGACCTATATTTATTGGGAAAATAATTAGTCTGTGCAGCTATAACAGGAGTTGTGTTACTTGCGGCCATTGTTGCAGACCTTAGCCAGTAAGTTTTCCTAAGGTCGTCAGTTAAGGTGGTCGTGTTTTTTTCGAAGGCATTGACCAGTGATGGGCTAAGCGCTATGGTTACACTTCCCCAGTTTCCTGCCGCATTATAAGCAAGTTCCGGAGCCATATTATTGTTGTAAGCTACATAATCCTGGTTAACTCTGGTCGGCACGAGGTTAAAAATAGTTTCTGTACTTGCTGCCAGAAAAACTTTATCAATATCTGCTGAAGGCAATAAGCCATAGGCCGTGGCACCGCCGTTAGTCGCCGTAATTACATTGTTTGCCTGGGTTTCGGCATTAGGCCAATCTCCGCTATACAGGTAGGCACGTGCAAGGAGGGCAGCGGCTGTGAATTTGTTTGGCCTCCCCCTGTTTGTGGTAACAACACCATTGCCATCTTTATATTCATTGGTTAAGAGGCCTTGTGCTTTCAACAGATCTTCAATGATCAGCTTGTAGGCTTCTGCTTTGGGAACACGGGGAAGGTCCTTGTTGATTAAATAGTTACTTGAAGAGGTTATGGCTATATCACCATAATAATTGGTGAGGTAAAAAAAGCACAACGCCCTTATAAAGTAAGCTTCGCCCAGCCATTGGTTTTTATTCTGCAGTGTTGTTGAAGCTGTAATTCCTTCAATTGCCAGATTTGCATTGTAGATCTGCTTATATAGGTTACTCCATAGTGCTCCCGAAGTACCTGGGGTAATTGCATTCGTGTAAAAGGGAATATTGGCAGTGTTTGTCCCGTTAAGATTTTGCAGTTCATCAGTATATAATCCGGTATAAAGGGCAAAATTATTGCTTAAAGCACCGTCAAAATATCCTCCTCCAGCCAGTATACCTAAAATATTATTGATTGTTCCGGCACTGGACTTATCATTTGAATAAGCACCTTCACCTGCAATTTTATTAACAGGCAATGGAATATCAAGGTATTTTTTGCACCCGGTAGTAGAAAGCAGGACAATTACCAGAAACAACAGTAATTCTTTCAATAAAGTCTTTTTATGTATATGATTTGATTTCATGTTCTTCTTATTTATAGTGAAACTCTTAAACCTCCCGAAAAATTCCTCAATGGAGCCATCCCTGCGCCCAGGTTTTCAGGATCAAGATCTCCGTATTTAGAGATGGTCAGCAGGTTTGAACCTTGTCCGAAAATGGTTAAGCTACCAAGATGAAGGCGTTTAGCTAATCCATCGGGTAAAGTATAAGAGATATTCAGACTGCTGAGTCTGGCATAAGTCGCTTTTTCGTAAGCCCCCGTACTGGTTACATAATTGCCCTGGGCAAAAAAAGAACTGATACCGGCACCAGCTCTTTGTACCTCTGCCTCGTCTCCTTTATTTTGCCAGCGTTTTAACGCTGCTGTCGTTGTATTTAGACCGGGAAAGCCGGGAGGAAATGACTGTGATCCCAGATAGGTTCTGCCTATTCTGTTGGTAAAAGTAAAAAACACATCCAGTGTGATGTTTTTATAACTGAAGCTGTTGCCCAATCCACCGTAAAATTTTGGGGACAAGTCTATGTATTCTGTTTTATCCAGGTTTATATCCAGGGCAGCATCTCCAAAAGGTGGGAGTATAAATGCAGATTTGAGTCCGTTTCTGTTAATAAAGTTGTGCAACCCTGTTTCAGGATCAACCCCCACGTAATTATATAATTTAACCCCATATACAGATTTACCAATCACCTTATCTAAATCAATAATTGTTGTGCCAAGACCCGGGTAGGCAACCAGTTTGTTTTTAGGTAGTGTAAGATTGATGCGTGTGCTCCAGGTAAATTTCTTGCCATTCAGGTTTTTGGTGATCAATTCAAACTCCCATCCGTTGTTTTTAATAATAGCTGGCGAGTTTATCGAACGTGCAGTAAACCCTGTAGTAGATGGCAGGCGCTGGTTAATCAGCTGATCACTTGTTTTACTGTCGTAATAAGTCGCATCAAGACTAATTCTGCCATTAAAAAACTCCAAGAAAATACCACCATCTGTTTTTCTGTTGTGTTCCCAGTGCAAATCCTTGTTTTCCAGGTTATCAGCTTGTAAGCCTAAGCTTCCCTGATAAGGAGTAGACTGGCTATAGGTGGTTATAAAAGAGTAATTAGGGATACCATCACCGCCGGAAGTTCCTATGCTTCCCCTTAACTTGGCAAAAGAAATAACAGGTAACAAACTTTTGAACCATTTCTCATTACTAAACAAATATGCCAATGCGATGGAACAAAATTTACCAAATTGGTAGTTTTCACCAAATTTTGTAGAACCATCGCGGCGACCGTTCAAATTTAAAATATACTTATTGTCCCAGTTATAGTTGATGATTCCAAAAAATCCAAGGTATTTATTAGGCGCCTGATCATATGTTGAAATGATGTTTGCCTGAGGGTTTGCTCCAGGGGTTAGTCTATCTGCAAATGTTGGATTGTATAACATGGCGTCTGATAGAAAATCATTACCCGTTATCGAAGATGAATAGTTGAGCTGGTTTTGCAGTGTACCACCCGCCTGAACGGTCAATGTGCCTTTTTTTCCTAAAGCAGTTAGATAGGAGGCATTCGGTTCAATTGTGATATTGCGAACAGTATAAAAGCTTAAGGTGCTGGTTGTTCTGAAAGTAGTGCCGGGTTGATAATAGGTAGAAGGCTGTGCCCTTATTGCTTTGGAATTCATGTAATTGTATCCAATATTGGCATTAAGGGAAAGACCTTTTACCGGTGTGTATTTTAATCCGAGTGTAGAAAACAAGTTATTGGTGATGTTTTTAAATATGATGTTCTGTGCGGCTGCCGGATTACTGTTGTTGGTATAATCGACCCAGTTTAAACTGCCATCAGGTAAAAATAGAGGCGCTGAATTGGGTGGACTGGTATAAGCATTACCTTGACTAAAATCGTATGGCACTGCGTCATCTGTAGTCGATAAAAAGCTTCCTGAAAGACTGATGTTAAATTTATTGTTCTTCACACTGTTGTTGATATTGAAGTTTAATCCACCGTCTCTTACAGAGCCTTCACCAATCTGAATACTGGTTTGCTTGCGGAAGTTTCCTCCAATCAAAAAATTTATATCTGAAGTTCCGCCAGAGTAACTGGCATTTATCCTGTTTACTGAAGCGTGATAACCCGCGTATTCTTTTTGAAAATCGGTGTAGCGATTTGCATTGGGGCCATTAATGTCAGAAAAGTTTGCTGCCGAAGTTATGGGGGTTCCGTCATTCTTGTAAGCCTCTGTTCTCAGCATAATATATTGCTCAGTGTTTAACATCTCGGGAGAGGTTCCACGCATGGTAAGACCTGAAGTAGCATTTACATTTAACTTAGGCGATCCTGCTTTTCCTTTTTTAGTAGTGATCAATATTACACCATAGGCACCACGGGAGCCATAAATTGATGTGGCGTCAGCATCCTTTAATACTGTCAACGACTCAATCGTAGAAGGATCAATGTAATCCAGCGGATTGCCTCCCTTTAACTCATTGTTCAGGTTTTCCCTAATGTTGGCTGCATTTTGGTTTAAAGGGAGCGGGCCACTTGGCAAAGCTACTCCATCCACAATGATTAAGGGTTGGCTGGCTCTGAACCCATTGGTCAGGGTCTGCTGTCCCCTTATCATCAAATTAAATGGCGAACCGGGCAATCCGCTCAATTGCTGTACAAATAAGCCTGGTACCTGACCTTGCATAACTTCCAAAACATTACGAGCTGGATTTTTAGCAATTCCCTCTGCTGTTATGGTCGTACTATTGCCGGTAGCCAGCCGCTTTGTTGTAGATCCATAGGCTGTAATCTGCACCTGGTCCAAATCACTGCTTGTCAATTTTAGTCTGATCACAATTGGCACCTTTAATTCGGAAACAGCGATTTCCTGCATGGTGTAGCCGATGTAAGTAAACTGCAATATGGCTTTATCATCATTGATCACGGGGGTAATGAACTGTCCTTCCTGATTAGTGACCACCACAAGCATGGTATTTTTTACCCTGACACTTACCCCGGGCATCGGCTGATCTTTCTCATCGAGAACTTTGCCTATGTATATGCGTGGAGCCAGCAGTTTAATATTGGTTTGTACAGGCACCGATTTTATTACAATATTGTTGTCAATGATGGAGTAAGAAAGTGACAGTTTACCTAAAAACTGATCTAAAGCTTCTTCTACGGTTACATTTTTCAGGTTAACATTGACGTTTGGCATGGCTTTGATCAGCTCCATCCGGTAAAAAAAAGTATAACCGCTTTGTTTCTCAATTTTCGAGAACAGGGTTTCCAGACTCACATTTCTCTCCGAAATGCTGATCGTCTGGCTGAAGACCGCTGCATTTAAATGCAGACAGCCCAGGATCATTAGTAAAGTGGTTAGCTTCATGATAATGATAAGTTTTTTAAGCCGTTCGTTTGCATGGCACGGCCGACAAATAGTAAAAATTTGCATACTTTTGTTTTGTTTGGGTTAATAGGTTAGTCGATTGCAATATAGGGTGATCATTGGCCCAGGCTTATCGCCGGATCGTGGTCGAAACACGATCTGGCTTTTTTGCTTTTTACAGGGCCACAGCAGATCTGCAGCCTTGCTGCAAATCTATAAAATGGCTTCTTTATTTTACGATAATTTTCTTTCCCTCAATTTTAAAATTAATACCACTTTCTTCTAATATTTTTAATGCCTGAGAGAGCTTTGCATTACGTGACACTTTACCCTTATAATGATCGGAAGGTATCTTCCCTTCATACATAACATCTACATCATACCAGCGGCCGATCTGGCTCATGATGGTTTTGATATCCGCATATTCAAACTGGAACAGGTCATTTTTCCAGGCGATGACCTCTTCTGTATTTACATGATCATTTATTTGAATTACCTGATTAACCGTGGCTGCAGGGGCAATAACAGATTGCTGACCTGGTTTTAGTGTTGCGGTTTGTGTACCGCTGACCACCTTTATACTGCCTTCTAGCAAAGTACTGCTGGTCTGGCCCTCCTCAGCATAAGCATTGATGTTGAAATGTGTGCCCAATACTTCAATGGTTTGAGAATTACTGACAACCCTGAATGGCATACCGGCATTTTTTGCGACCTCAAAATAAGCTTCACCTGAAAGTTCCACCTTGCGTTCAGTACCGGCAAAAGTGGTTGGATATTTTATTGAGGTAGCTGCATTAAGCCACACCTTAGTGCCATCTGAGAGGATCACTGCGTATTTACCGCCTCTTGGAGTTGCAATGGCATTGTAAGTCAGTACGTTTAGCTCAACTTGCTTATCAGCACTATAGCTTAATAACCCTTCTCCATCTTTCCTGACAACAGCATTGCCCTGGCTGGCTACTTTACCCCGGGCCGCATCGTCTAATAACAAAGTTGTTCCATCCGAAAGGGTCAAAATCGCCTTATTTCCACCGGGAGCAATATCATTAGGAACATTCTTTACGGTATCTGTTTGTTCTGCTGGTTTAGTATTATAATAATAGAGCCCAACTCCAAGACCTGCAACCAGCACTGCCGCTGCCCATTTCACATAGCTAAACAAGGGGCGGGTAACTGTCTGTGCCGGAAGCTGACTAAAAATGGAATCCCGCATTTCATTTTTTTTATCATTAAGCTTGTTTTCTGTAAAGCTTCCTTCTGCTCCATCCACATTTTCATACCATTGTTCTACTGCTTCCCTTTCTTCAGGTGTTGCAGTTCCCAACAGGTATTTGTCTATAAGTAATTGTATTTCGCCGAGTTTCAAAATGTCCCTTTTAATACATATAACCTCAGCTACTGAAAAGTACCAGATGAATTTGTCTTTTTTTCTAAAATAGTTTATGGAAGGATGGTATACACTCCTGAAATGATCAACCCTATCTTAAATAAAGAGGGGTCATAGCAGTTCAAACGCTGCTTTAAGCGGTTCGATGCATTTTGCAGCTGGTTTTTGACCGTCTGTTCTGATAAACTCAATTTTTCGGAAATCTCTTTAATGCTGCAGTCACCCTCTTTCTTAAGGCTATAGATCTCCCGCATCCTGGAAGGCATTTTACTGATCTCATCATTGATGATACTCTGCAGTTCCTTATTGAGCAGCAGCTGATGCGAAGAGGGTTCAAAGGATTCTTCCTTCTTTGCATGATCTACTGCATATCGCAGCCTGACACTGTTTTTTTTATATTGGATCAATATCCGGTTGCGCAGCACGGCATATAAGTAAGGCAGCAGCTCATTCTGGGCGGTCAGTTTTTCCAGGTTCTCCCACATCGCGATAAATACTTCCTGAACGACATCTTTGGCCAGCTCATCAGATTGCAGCTTTCTGTAGGCATGACGAAAAAGCAATTCCCAATAATTATCAAAGGCAAGTTCCAGTGCCTTTGTTTTGTTGGTCTGTGCTGTAGCAAGAATATGGCTATCAGAAAATTGCTGCATGGTGTAGTTGAAATTCCCATGACGAATTTAACGATTTTTACATCAAGTAAGTTACAAAAGCATCTGATCGCTTAAAATAGACCTGTTTGTTCAGATTTTCAGCTGCCTGAGGGTGCACTCAGTTCTATACCTTTCTTCACAGGAATACCGAAAATAGGTGTACCGTCAGCATTCCAGGTAAATTTTTGCGCTCTTGGAGACCGGAAACCACCGCAGCCCTGACCGGGCTTGTCGTTTGCATGGTATAGAATCCAGTCTTCCTTACCATCAGGGGATTTAAAAAAGGAATTATGACCAGGCGCATATACTCCGTTTTCTGCAGATTTTTTAAAGACAGGTTGTTCAGATTTCTTCCATGATGACGGATTCAGCAGATCAGAATTGGCAGAAGCTGTCAGCATACCCAATGCATAAAAGTCCGTCCAGCAGCCACTGGCAGAATACACGATAAAAATTTTATTCTTGTGCACCAGGAATTGTGGTCCTTCATTTACGTCTACGTGTTTTAAATTTGGCTCATTCAAATCGCCAAATTTCTCCCATTCAAACTTTGGACTGGAAATCCTGATTCTTTCGCCATCTACCGTCCAGGGATTTTTGAGCTTAGCAATATAGATCTCCTGCCTGCCATTGGCGTCTCCTTCCCAGCCCGACCAGATCATATAGAGCTTGCCATTGTGGTCGATCACATCGCCATCAATCGCCCATTTATTTGTTGGGTCAGTAATTTGCCCTTTAAATACCCACTCGCCCTCCATAGGATCTGCTGATTCATTTTCCAGCACATACATCCGGTGGTTGTTATTATTCCCATTGTCTGCCGCGAAATAAGCATACCATTTGCCCCGCAGGAACATCACTTCCGGTGCCCATAATTCTTTGGAATACGGTCCGGTTTTCGGCGGTGTCCAGATCACTTTGCGAACAGCATCTTTTATTCCCGGTATAGTTTTACTTTTATACAGCACCAGATTTCTGCCTATTGTATGCGTATAGTAATAATAGCCGTCTTTATAAAAACTATAGGGGTCAGCACCTGACGGCAACAAGGGATTGGTAAAAGTCTGGGAGCTGGCGCCATATGTGAGCGCACACAAAATTATTATTAATAAAAATCTATATTTCATTTTTGTATTTAATTCAGGAATTTATACCCATCGTTTCTCACACCCCAATATTTGGATATACAATATAGTCAATAATCAGTCAACTGAACAAGGCAGCATATAGTTAACACCTGTCCCTTAGCGTAAGCCTGGTGTAAGAAAAATTACCTTCTCAGAGAAAGACATCAGCGCTCTTTGACCCAATCCTTCATCGGGGCCTAAGAGATGCAGTCTTCGAAGAGAACGGTAATTTTTCTTACCACCAGGCGATTCCATTCACATTGTCCTGAATTATGGCATAACCGACGAATGCGTATATAACTTATCCGTTACCTGCTTTAACTTGGCAGCAGGCACCTTAATCACTTTCCTGTCGTAAGTCATCAAGCCATTGGTCTCATTCTCCACATCAGTAGTCTGCGTATAAACGGCAGCAGACAGTCCTTTTGTGATCAGGAAATCCATTCTGTCCATAAAGGAAGCATATTTTGCAAACAATTCATCCGCAGTTTTAAAGCTCTGGTAACCCCAGTTGTCTTTATCTTTCCACACATGTCCGGCTACAGGAAGGCCCAAACCTCCGTATTCGCCCAAAACCACTACATGCGTAGGCCCAAAAAGATCAGGTCTTGGCATCTGAGGATCAGGATAATGATGAAGGTCAACAATATCACCCGTAATGACGTGGTTACCGCCGCTGGCGCTGTTCACAAGGCGCGAAGGATCCATCTTTTTGGTCCATTCTGCAATCTCTTTAGTCTTGAACTGTCCCCAGGCCTCGTTGAAAGGCGTCCAGACCACGATGCTCGGAAAGTTATGCAAATCCTTCATGATCTTTTCCCATTCCTTGCGGTAATAGCCCTCAGATTCAGGGGTACGGTCTTTATCCGTTCCGCCCATCTGACCAAGCTTAGGTTCCCAGCGGTTACCCAGATCACCGCTTGGCATGTCCTGCCAAACCAGGATACCCAGTTTATCACACTCATAATACCAGCGTGCCGGCTCAACCTTAATGTGCTTGCGGATCATGTTAAAGCCCATTTCCTTTGTTTTGATGATGTCAAATGCCATCGCCTCATAAGTAGGAGGGGTATATAATCCATCTGGCCACCAGCCCTGATCCAAAGGCCCGTACTGAAATACAAACTCGTTGTTCAGCAACATTCTTTGTGTGCCTTCTTTATCTGGCCCCATTGATGATTTGCGCATGGCAAAATAGCTACTCACTTCGTCGATCACTTTACCATTACGCAGGACAGCAACCTTAAGGTCATACAAAAAAGGAGAATTGGGTGTCCAGAGTTTAGGATTAGCAATGGCAAGGGAAGCTTCTTCTTTAACCTCTACTTCCTGCTCCGCAACTTTAGTTTTACCATCAAATGCAGTAATTCTTATTTTGTCACCAGCCACAGCAGCTTGAACATCAGCAGTTACGGCAAGCGTTTTAGTGTCTATGTCGGGCGTTTGTCTGGTCGATTCAATATAGGTTTTAGGAACGCTTTCCAGCCATACAGTCTGCCAGATGCCGCTTACAGGTGTATACCAGATGCCTTCCGGTTTTTTGACCTGTTTGCCTCTTGGCTGAGGGCCTTCATCTGTCGGGTCCCATACGCTGATGATCAGTTCCTGTTTGCCGCCTTTTTTTATGAAAGCGGTGATGTCAAAAGAGAAAGGGTCAAATCCGCCTTCATGCGTCCCTGCTTTCTGACCATTTACCCATATTTCAGATTTCCAGTCGACCGCGCCAAAATGCAGCAAAATGGTGTTTTTCATATTTGAAGGAATGGTAAAGCTGGTTTTGTACCACAGCAGGTTATCTTTATCCAATGTTTTACCAACTCCGGACAGCGCTGATTCTACTGCAAAAGGAACCAATATTTTACCCTGGTAGGCTTTAGGTGTAGTCTCCTCTTTACCTGTAATGGCATAATCCCAAAGGCCGTTCAGATTTTTCCAGTTATTGCTTCTGATTAGTTGCGGGCGGGGATATTCCGGCAACGGATTAACCGGATTTACTTTTTCGGCCCAGGGAGTCATGATCTTCCCCCCAACTGGTTTCCAGCCTGTTTGCGCATTTGCACTCAGCAACAGGCAGGACAATGCCGTTGCTAATAAATAGTTTTTAGTCATTTTACAGTGTGTTGGTTAAATTTTCAAATTGAAATCGGTTTTTATATTTGGTGGTGTGTTTTGGTGATCCCTGGCTGTACTGCATAAAATCACAATCAAAGATTGGTTTTTTAATTTTGGTCTTTAAATTCAATTGTATCAAAATTTCCTCATTTTGTATCAAAACTCAGTAGTCTCCTCAAAAGACACCTTAAATATAAAAGCAATTTTCTCTAAGTTTGAACCGGTATCTAAATAGAATTGAAAAAACTCAGCTTACTTATATCGTTACTTCTTTTTGCGGAACTGCTGTTTGGTCAGCCTTACTATTTCCGAAGGTACCAGGTGGAAGATGGATTGTCCAACAATGCAGTACTCTGCAGCTTGCAGGATAAAGATGGTTTCATGTGGTTTGGCACCAAAGACGGCCTTAGCCGTTTCGATGGCTATTCTTTTAAAATCTACAGAAATGACACCGATGACAGCGGGAGTATAGGCGGAAGCTTTATCCAGTGTCTGGCTGAGGACAGGCAGGGATTGCTCTGGGTTGGCACCGAAAAGGGATTATATAGTTATAACAAATCGACTGAGAATTTTACACGACTCAAAAACAGTAAACACGAAGAAATCAGAACGGTTCTCCTTGATAAGGATCAAAACATCTGGTTTATTTCCGGCCTGATGCTTTGCAGTTACGATAACAAGAGTAAAACGATCAAAGAATATCCGGTTTCCGAATACTTTTACGTAACTGCTATATGTGAAACTGATGATGGTAAACTATGGGCTGCTACGACGGACGGAGAGCTGATCCAATATCATCATGACAGTGATCATTTTTCCCGCTACTCCGTTTTTGAGAAATCACCATCCAGCACATCCAGAGGAATAGAACGAATTTACTATGCCGGCAATAACCACATTTTAGTTGGTACCTCAAATCAAGGTGTTAAGTATTTTAACATCAGTACGCATCAGTATAAAGACATCTTGTCTCATACAGATGATAAAACAGAGATTTATGCCAGAACATTTTTAAAGCAATCTGAAAACACGTTCTGGGTCGGTACTGAAACCGGAATTTACATTCTCAATCTGGAAACCGGCCGGTATACCAATCTCAAAAAACAATACAACGACCCCTACTCGCTTTCAGATAATGCCATATATTTCTTATCAAAGGATCATGAAGGCGGCGTCTGGATCTGCACCTATTTTGGGGGAATAAACTATTACCCGAAGCAATATTCTGCTTTCGAAAAATTCTATCACAAGATTGGAGAGAATTCCATCAGCGGCAATGCGGTTAGAGAAATTACGCCCGACAATAAAAACAACCTGTGGATTGGCACAGAAGACGCCGGACTCAATAAGTTGGATCCGGCAAGTGGCAAAGTGGACAATTACAGACCAGACGGCACTAAAAAAGGGATATCGCATACCAATTTACACGGCCTCTTCGCTGATGGTAATGAACTCTGGATCGGTACGTTTGAGCATGGCCTGGATGTAATGGATCTGAACACCAAAAAAGTGATCCGCCATTATGCTATTGGTACAGGGCCCAAACAACTGAAAAGCAATTTTGTCTATTGCATCTATAAAACTAGGGCCGGTCAGATCTTAATAGCCACCACCAGGGGTTTATATTCTTTTAACCGTAAAGCGGACAATTTTGACATCATCTCTCAGGCTCCTGACCATATTTTTTATACGGGGCTGATAGAAGACAGTCAGGGTACCATCTGGCTGGCCACCATTAGAGATGGGTTATATTATTACAACCGGGAGAAGAAATTGCAGGGCTATTATAAAAATGACCCTAAAAATAAAAAAAGCCTGATTGACAACAGGGTGAACAGAATATTTGAAGACAGTGAAAAGAATATATGGGTGGCGACCGAGGCCGGCTTTTGTAAATTCAATAAACGAACTCATGATTTTATCCGGTACACGATCAAAGATGGCTTTCCAAGTAATGTAATCTATGGGATGCTGGAAGACGCTTATAAAAACTTATGGATCAGTACCTCGAAAGGGCTCCTGAAGTTTAATCCGAAAACAGGCGCTTTAAAGAATTTTACTAAGTCAGATGGCTTGCTCAGTGATCAGTTTAACTACAGCTCCGCTTACAAGGATCCTTCGGGAAGAATGTATTTTGGCAGTGTAAAAGGCCTCATCCGCTTTGATCCGGAAGATTTTAAACCAGATTCTTTTAAACCTCCTGTGTTCATTACCGGCATACAGGTCAACAACCAGGAACTGCTCATTGGCACCAAAAGCTCCCCGTTAAAAAAGTCCATTTCACTTACTGACAGGGTTTTATTTAAGCATACGCAATCGACATTTAGTATTGACTTTGCGGCGCTTAGCTATACTTCTCCCATAATGACCGAATATGCCTATAAGATGGATGGGATTGACAAAGACTGGACCTATTTAAAACAAAACAGAAAAGCTTATTTCACAGATCTTTCACCGGGAGAATACACATTCAGAGTAAAAGCATCAAATAGTTCGGGCATATGGAACACGAGAGAAACAACACTGAACATTGTGATCCTTCCGCCCTGGTGGGCCAGCAAACTTGCTTATTCTTTGTATATTATAGCTGCAGGGCTGCTGATTTATATCCTGGTCAGGCGTGACCACAAAAGAATAGAGCGGCGAAATGCCCGCCGGATGGAGGTCTTTGAAAACGAAAAGGAAAAAGAGATTTATCATGCCAAAATAGAATTCTTCACCAATATCGCTCATGAGATCAGAAGCCCGCTTACCCTGATCAAAGGACCAATGGAGAAAATGATCAGGCGTGCAAACGACATCCCGGATATGGAAAAGAACCTGAGGATCATGAATAAGAATACAGACCGTTTGCTGGAGCTGACCAATCAGCTTCTGGATTTCAGAAAAACTGAAACCAGGGGCTTCTCTCTTAATTTTGTGAAGACCGATGTCTCCGAGGTGCTGCGGGACATCGCACACCGTTTCCAGCCAGCAGCAGAGCAAAAACAAATCATGTACAGTATTCAGATGCCGGAGGTAAAACTATTTGCTTATATCGATCTCGAGGCGTTCCATAAGATCATCACCAATCTGATAGAAAACGGCTTGAAATATTGCGAATCGAGCATCAGAGTCGAACTTGCGGAGATTAAAGAAGGGGACGATCAATTTATCATCAGGGTGATCAGTGATGGAAAACCCATACCACAGGAGATCAGTGAAAAGATCTTTGAACCCTTTTTCAGAGCCAGGGAGGCTGATATCAAACCAGGAACAGGCATTGGTCTTTCTTTGTCCAGGGCCCTGGCCGAACTGCACAATGGTTCACTAACTCTTCAGCAACCATCTGCCGATTTTAATATCTTTGTGCTCAGGCTGCCAATTCATCAGCTTATTGAGTTTAACCTAAAGACCAAATGGAAAAAAATCTGAATATTACCGTTCTTCTGGTAGATGACAACGAAGATATTATTGATTTTATAACCGATGATCTTAGTGATCAATACCATGTACTTTCTGCCGGAAACGGATTAAAAGCATTGGAAATCTTAAAGAACGAGCCTATACAAATGGTCATTAGCGACATCATGATGCCCGAAATGGACGGACTTGAGCTATGTAAAATCATCAAGTCAAGTGTAGAACTCAGCCACATTCCGGTGATATTGCTCACCGCAAAAAATACATTGCAATCAAAAATAGAAGGTTTGGAAACCGGAGCAGATGCTTATGTAGAAAAACCTTTTTCCCCGGAATTTTTGCATGTCCAGATATCCAGTCTGCTCAAAAACAGGGATAAGGTCAAAGCTTATTTTGCAAACTCTCCTTTGCTGCACATCAAAACCATGGCTTATTCCAGGGCAGATGAACAGTTCCTCGAAAAGCTCCAGCAGATCATCAACAACAGCCTGAATGATCCTGATCTGGATGTCGAACACCTGGCAGATCACATGAACATGAGCCGGCCCACATTCTATCGTAAGATTAAGGCCATTTCGGACTTAAGCCCAAATGAACTGATCAACCTGACACGGCTAAAAAAAGCTGCTGAATTGCTGAATGAAGGCATTTTGAAGATCTACGAGATTGCTGAAATGGTGGGTTACAGCTCACAAACGCAATTTGGCAGAAACTTCTCCAGGCAGTTCGGAATGTCACCTACTGATTACCTTAATAACCAGCAGACTGAGAAGAAGAACAGGCCTATTTAATATAAAAGGTCTGGCTAAATGCACCATTCGCTGCAACATCCCAGGCTTCTACTCTTGCCCAGGTCCGTCCGGCCAGTTTGGTCTTAAACTGAAATACCTGATCTCCATAAGCTTTGGTCTTAGTCAGGTCAATTTTATCCCTGTAAACCCGCGTGCCGTCTCCGGAAATCACTTCTATATAATTCATAGGAAAAGTCCAGAGGAGTTTCAAAGAAACATCAGCTGTACCGTCGGCATTTAAGGCCAGCGTCTCACCCGATATCTTACCGTTGATCTTCAACTCCGGCATGAGGACCTCTCCTGTCGAGCCAAAGAATTTACCCTTTTGCATCACGTCCAGTATGGGCTGCCAGCTCTCTGTGTATTTCGGTGCTTTATCCAGCATCAGGTAGTTGACATTCAAATGGGCATACATTTCATTTTGAGGAGTAATGGTAAATAAATCCGCTTCCGTGATCACTGTCTTTTTCAACCTCCAGTTGTTCATGTCGTCCAGCAGGCCCAGCACCCTGTTGTTACCCAGGTATGGATGGGAGAGGTCAGCCGGCATGGCTTTCCAGGCTGCGCCCATAAAGCGATCCGACAGGAAGAAGTCTTCGTGTGCATATACGTCAGGTGCATTGACCGAGCCTTTTGTTCTGGCATGTGCTGTCCAGGCCAGCCCTTTTTCCTGCTCCAGCAATTTTAGCATGTCTTTTTTATCACCAATATGATAAACCTTTCCAAAGCCAGGCCTGTCTTCTACAAACGGTACGGCCTGTTTCCTCGACATGATCCAGTAGATTGGTTTCGGAAAAAGCTGCAGCCAGTGGCCTCCAAAAAATTCGTTTGGCTCTTCGCCGGGAAGCAATAAAAAATCTTTATCAGATAGACGCTCGCACATTTCAAATAGTGCTTTCAACTCTTTCAACCGCTGATCATCTGGTCCTTTGGGGTGTGCGGTATAATGGAATTCGGCTAGGTGAACGATATCGATCCCTGCCTTCTTAAATACATCTACAAAATCCGGATGCTCCGGAACCGGTTTTCCCGCTAAAACAACACTCATAATAAATTCATTATGAAAATGACTGGACATGGTTTTAAAACCAGGAAGTTTAACATAGCTGTCGTAGTGGGTAAATTTCTTAACCGCGGTAAAAGCATCTGAAGCCTCTCCATCACTGATCAGGCAGAAGAAATTCATCCTTTGTTTGGTTCCAGGAGGGGCATTGAACCAGGGCACAAAGCGGTTATCACCTTTCAGGTCCTGCCGGATGCCGATGCCATAGCCATCGGTCATCTTGCGATAGTTATTGCCATACCAGGTAAATTTCAGATTGAACGCTTCATCAAGCGGATAAAAATATTGGTGCGGGGCGGGAAATAAGGCCAGAGTACCCTGGGCGCCTTTAGCGGTAATTGTCCTGTATTTCACAGCGAGGTTAACTGCGGTATCCGTTTTCACAACTTTTGCCTGCTGTAAAGTGTCACCGGTACTGGTCCAGGAAATGCTTTTCCAGCTGTCTGATCTGCTCACCAGGCCGGCATCGTAAACAATGGCGGTCGCATCCACATCGGTAGACATCACCGCAGCGATATTGAACAGCGGACTGCCATTGTAAAAAGTAACTTCCAGCACGCCGTCAAAACGGTCTGAATGCAGGCTGCCAATGGTTATCACGGTATGACTGCCTATGCTTTTGACAGCTGCAGATGACTTTTTAAGCGTAACAGGAAAAGTTTTGTAAGGTTTAAATGGGACCTTATCAAAAAAGATATTCCATCCGTTTTGTGACAATAGGTCTCTTTTGCCTATACTCAGCAAAAAGACCGGGTCAACATCGGCAGAGATGATCTTTTGTACGGCAGCTTTATTCAGTGAAATGAGCTTAAATAATGGTTTTGAACCGCTAAGGTCAAAAACGATTTTACCGGTATTCCCGTTACCAGCCGGCCATTTTATTTCAAGAATACCTGCTTTTTGGCTTATTGCGGCTTCATTTTTTGGATTGAATTTTTTCAGGTCAACCTTGACCTGGGCCATGGTAATGGCCGTACAAAACAAACCGAATATTGATAGAAGTAATGATCTCATAGTTATGAAGTTAAAGGATTTTTCTGATAATTTATTTTACTACGGGGAATGCGACGATACGTACTTTGGTAAAACCAAAAGGTACCAGCGTAAATGTTTCTGCGCCAGCATCGACCTCGCCTTTGTATATTCCGGTGCGGTCTGTAACGGGCTGTCTGGCAACTCCGTCTACTGCCTTCCAGGCAGGAATCTTTTTCCCGCTGGCAGTGATCTCTATAGGGGCATTTTGCAAGTTCCATACGAATCTGGCCTGCAAAGGTTTCATTTTTACCTGAAGATGTTGTGCCGGGTCTTTTACAATCTTTTCAAGCAGGCCATAGTTCCAGTCCGATTTAGGAAAAACACTAAAATAATCTCCTTCTTCTTTTTGGTTTCCTTTCTCCCAGCGTTCTTCCAGTTTCAATGCATACACCAACGGGCCGCGTTCGATAGCTCTGGAATTGCGGCCCCAGTTTGAAGTGGTCAATTGCATGGGCAGTTTCAGCGTTACTTTATCTTTGTTCTTCCAGTTCTGTGAAAGCGAAACAATTGTTCCGCCTTTTGCAGTCTGTACCTCAACCCCATTTATTGATATCCGGGCTTCCTTGCACCACACCGGAATTCTCAGTTCCAGGGGAAATCCAACTGCCTTTTTGGTGCTGAATTCGAAGGTGATCTCGTCTTCAAAAGGGTAATTGGTATTTTCATTTATAATGATCTCTTGTTCTCCGATTTTTGTTTTCAGGACGTTGGGCGCGTATACGAGCGCTGCCAGTCCATTATGCGCTGTTTTAAACCAAAGGCTTTGCGTATATTTTGTCCAGCCCTGGTGCATATTGGCCAGGCAACAGGTGTATCCGCTGCGCATTCCCAAAACATTGTTCATCTGCCTGTCAAACGGGAGCGAAAAATCAAATACTCCTCTGCTGATCTGGACCTGGTTGGCTATCTGGAAATATTGTTTATTGTTAAAATCGTCTGTAGTCTGCGGAGGCAGTGCATTGAAGGTCATGCGCTCCAGCGCATCCATATATTCGGTATCTCCGGTGATTTGGATGATCTTTTCCAGGGAATACATGGCCTCCACTGTAGCGCAAAGTTCTACTCCCTGTGTTGGCAAATTGCCATGCAGGTCTTCATCAGCAGAAAAAACACCCATTGGTAAACCATGCAGTGTCATCAAGTCCCTGAAGCCGGTTTTCAAGCCTTTCAGATAAGAAACATCACCTGTACGCTGATAATCAATGGCAGGGGTTTTTAACGCCATACCCACATTGACTCCATGTCTGTTCATCCAGTGGGCATCGTTTTGCTGTGTTGCAGCACCAATCACCCAATCGCGGTTGCTCAACAGCTCACTCCAGGGAAAGCTTTGTTTTTGGATGAGCTCCGCCAGTTCCAGCAATGACTGATCTCCATTTAGGGTATATAACCATTGGGCCATCATGGCGTTGTCATGTCCTCTTGATATTGCCCACTCCGTCCATTTTCCAATACCTGCCTTCTGAAGTGCTGATTTTTGGTAGTCGAAATACTTTTCCATAAAACTGATCACCCTTTTATCACCAGAGGCAGAATAATATTGCTGCATTACTTTTAGCATGACCATTTTCGGCCACCAGTCGTCTCCATTTTCAGGATGCTGAACGTCGACCTGTTTACCCTCGCGCTCGGCATTGGTGATCGCTCCAAAGTATCCGGATGGCCGCTGGTGCTCCAATACCCAATTGATATACTTCAATACCTTTTGTTTGAGTACAGCATTATCCAGTTGCCAGGCCAATGGTACTGCCCCATCCAGCCAGTAAGGTGTTTCTTCCCATGAATCACCTTTGCCACCAAGCCAGCCATTGTCATTTTTTACTTTTGGATATACTTCATCAAGGTGACCTGTTGTGCCAGCGAGCATGGTCTGAAGCTGGTCCCTGAGCCATCCGGCCGGCTTAATGGCGCCCAGCGCAACTTCAGTATATTTGGGTTTAACGAACCCGGGATTCCTGGCAGCAGTTTTTTTGTTGTTATCAGGCTTAAAAGCCAGCAGCAGAAAAGCTAAGGCAGCAATTGTTGTTTTGCGGTTCATATATGTGGTTAGTATTGGTATTTATCGGACAAAATAAGCAAACCCAGGAGCTTTCACTTCATATTCTGTCTCAAAATTTCGCTTTTTGGTATCATGTGCTGTTCATATTTATTTAGAAATCATGGGTAATTATTTATCTTAGGTAAAAATTAACCTTTCCTCAATGTTTGGTCTTTTTAGCCAGTATTATTATATCAGCATCCCCTTACAGCTTTTGGCCATTTACCATGCCTATAAAACTGGCAGAAGACAATGGATCTACTTGCTGGTATTTATTCCGGTAATCGGAATAGCTATTTATTTCTTTATGGAAGTGCTTCCTGATATCAGGCGTGGCGGGTTTTTGCATAATCTTCAAAAATATTTTCTGCCGAATCAGAAAATCAGCGAATGGACACGCAAAGTACAAATCTCTGATAATGTAACTAATATACTGGGCTTGTCGAATGCTTATGCTGAACGAAAGCAATATGACAAGGCCATTGAACTGTCCCTAAGTTGTTTGAAAGGCCTGTATGCTGATGATCCTGGTATTTTTCTCCAGCTCGCCCGTCAATATTTTCACAATGGACAGTACAAAGAGAGCATTATATATTTCGACAAACTCAATAAGGTAAACAGCAGCCGTTTCAATATGGTAGAAGATGACCTGCTCTATGTACGGGCACAGGATGGGGCCGGACAAGAACAGCTTGCTGATGAAGGTTATAAGCGGGTCATCAGAATTCATCATTCTGTTGAAGCACGGTATTATTATGGGTTATTCCTAAAAAAGCAACAGAGAAAAGAAGAAGCACGGGCGCAATTTCAGGCGGCCAGGGAAGATTTAAAATTAATGCCCCGATACTTGCGACGTAGATATGGGGTATGGTCAAGGCGTTCGCTGAAGGAATTGCTGTCAATGAAATAAGAAAATGAAACTATGAAATTACACCTTTCGCTCCTGCTGATTTTTGTTTTGAGTGCTGTCCTGTCTTTTATAGGCTGCAAAGAAGTCTTCACCTGGTTTTTAGAATGTATTCCCGCATTTCTAGGGGCGCTCATCCTGGTGTTGACCTACAGAAGGTTTATGTTCAGCAACTTCACCTATTTCGTGATCTTATTGCATGCCCTGATCTTGATCATCGGCGGGCATTACACCTACGCAGAAGTCCCATTGTTTGACTGGATCAAAGAAACCCTTCATCAGTCCAGAAACAACTATGATAAAGTTGGGCATTTTATCCAGGGTTTTGGGCCTGCGCTCATAGTAAGGGAAATATTTGTAAGAAAGGCTGTGGTCAATGGAAAGAAATGGCTTTCTTTTATCATCATCAGTATTGCTCTGGCCATCAGCGCATTTTATGAGCTCATTGAATGGTTTGTTTCTGTAAATTCCGGTGAATCCGGTGATGCATTTCTCGGTACTCAGGGTTATATCTGGGATACACAGTCGGATATGCTAACTGCGCTTATAGGCGCTTTTGCTGCTGTTTTATTTTTTAGTAAAATCCAGAACAGATCGATTGCGCGCATTTAATAATACGGGATAAATAAAGTTGAACAATTGGCTTGTTATTTGCGATGAACTAAATAAAAAAGCGATTATGATACAACTGATTATAAAAATATTACTGATGGGCCTGGCAGTTTTCCTGGGTGCAAGAATCGTACCCGGAGTTCAGGTAGACGGTTATACGACTGCAATAATTGCCGCTTTATTAATCGCTCTGGCAAATGCAACCGTAGGTTTTATTCTCCGTGTCCTTACCTTCCCGATTAACTTTTTAACCCTTGGCCTGGTTTCATTCATTATCACTGTACTGATGATCCTGTTGGTGGACAATCTGATGAAAGGGTTTAATACCAGTGGTTTTTTTGCTTCTGCATTGCTTGCTATAGTTATAGCGCTCATCAATGCGTTGTATAGTGTGATCGCCGGATCTGATAAAGATTAAGTCCGCACAAAATCCATTTCATCTCCCTTTTAACTTTTATTAACCTCAACTGGTTTTTCTAATATGAATGTTTCAACTCAAAAAATTGTAATTGTAGGCGGAGGGTTTGCCGGGCTGAACCTTGCTAAGAAAATGGCAAACCACGATCAATATCAGGTAGTAATGGTCGACAGAAATAACTATCACTTCTTCCCGCCGCTACTTTACCAGGTTTCAACGGCTTTTATTGAAGCTTCAAATATCAGCTACCCTTTTCGCAGGATGTTTCAGGGCAAACGCAACCTTAGCTTTTACATGGGCGCTTTAATAAAGATCAATACAGAATCCAATACCATTG
Source organism: Pedobacter sp. (assembly GCF_035317785.1). GTDB lineage: Bacteria > Bacteroidota > Bacteroidia > Sphingobacteriales > Sphingobacteriaceae > Pedobacter. The sequence goes on from NZ_DATHGC010000169.1 coordinate 24,393, forward strand.
AAACTGAAAACGGGACACTGGATTACGATTATCTGGTCCTTGCCATGGGTACGGAAACAAACTATTTCGGACTGGAAAACGTAAAACAAAAAGCGCTGCCAATGAAGACGATTGACGATGCGCTGCACCTGCGGAACCATGTACTGCTCAGACTGGAGGAAAATGTGCGATCCACTGATGTAAGGGAAAAGGAAAAATTGGGGAATGTGGTGATAGCGGGCGGAGGACCGACCGGGGTTGAAATTGCCGGCATGCTTGCCGAAATGGGCAGTAACATTATCAAAAAAGACTATCCAACGGTTAGAAGTGGTACGGGCAGGATTCATTTAGTAGATGCAGGAGATACCCTTTTAGGGCCCATGAGCCAAAAATCACAAGAGGAAGCTTATAAAATCTTAAAAAAATTAGGTGTGAATATCCACCTCAATACTATGGTAAAAGACTACCTCAACGACCAGGTAATGTTGAGCACCGGAGAACATATCAATAGCGCTACCTTAATCTGGGCCACAGGAGTAATCGCGAGAGAGGCTCCCGGCCTGGCTGCTGAAGTAATCACAAGGGGGCGAAGGGTTGCGGTAGATGAATACAACAAAGTAAAAGGAACTGAAAATATCTTCGTCATTGGAGACCAGTGCCTTCAGCTTACAGACGCAAAATTCCCGGATGGTCACCCTCAATTGGCACAGGTAGCTATCCAGCAGGGCAAATTACTTGCTGATAACCTGTTAAACATCGCAGCGGGCAAACCGCTGAAAGCCTTTAAATATCATGATAAGGGCAGTATGGCAATCATTGCCAAATATAAAGCCGTTGTAGACCTTCCTAAAGGATTTTTCAAGGGTTTCTTCGCATGGATTGTATGGTTATTTATTCACATCATACCTATCGCAGGGTTCAGAAATAAGGGAAAACTGGCATTTAACTGGTTCTGGAGTTTTATAACCAATGACCCTACGCTAAGACTGATCATACGACCTGAAAAACAAAAATGACGATCACATATTCATGGCATGATGATGTGGCGCTGGCAGGCCCTTCTTAAAATTAAGCGTCTTTAGCTTTATTTTTTGAATCGCATTGCTTCCTTCCTTCAGCTTTATAAATTGATTGGGCGAAATATCTTTGAAAATCTGGATCTTGCCGCTTCCATGCCATTTTATTTCAATTTCATTAACTGTTGTTGCGGCTCCTATGCCTATCTCCCTTCTCAATGTTGATGCTCCAAAACTCCCGCCCGAGTTGACATCCCTGTATATATAGCGTGTTTTGCCATTTTCGGTTATCGTAAGTTTAACTCTGGTTCCGATAGCTGCTTTATTAGAAGCGACTCCTTCTAAACTGATATTGATCCAGTTATTTTTATTCTGACCAGGATTCAGGAAAAATGAACTTGGGAAAGCATCACCGATATATGCACCACCCATTTCGATATAAATATCCTGATCACCATCATTGTCCATATCTGCAAATGCTACCCCGTGTCCCTTTTGCAAGCTGCCAACCCTGGCGGATCCCGTTACATCTGAAAATTCTTTTCCATTGACATTTCTGAACATTTTATTGGGAACCAGAGACTCAAAGTTAGGATTTCCGGTACCTAAAAACATGTCCAGAAAGCCGTCGTTGTCAATGTCCCCAAAATTAGACCCCATGGCGAATGCCGATTTGAAGAGTCCGGCCTGTTTGGTTACATTGGTAAAAGTGCCATTGCCATTATTGTGATACAACACTGGCTGACCAATAGACTCCATAGGCATTTTCAGGCTTTCTGCTGCTGCATAATAGGCCAGTGTTCTTTTAAAAGAATAATCGCCTGCGAGAATATCCAGCCAGCCATCATTGTCATAATCCCAAAACCAGGTAATAAAGCTGCTGTTTTTATCGATGCCCAACAAAGCTTTTTCGGTTACATCCTCAAAAACAGGGACTTTACCCGATATACCCTTATTTCTTAAAAGTATTCTTTTGCCATCCATTGCACTTATGAACAGGTCCTTCCAGCCATCGTTGTCAAAATCACCGGAGGATACTCCTTTAACGAAAGCGATCACATCTGTTTTCGCAGCCGCGGACACGTTGCTAAATGTGCCGTCATGGTTATTGATATAAAGTTCGCAGGGATACCGTGTGCTAAGTTTCTCCGTGAAACTCTCGTTACCAATAAAAAGGTCCAGCCAGCCGTCATTATTGAAATCATTCCAGGTGGCAGTTTGTGTAGGAAAAGAAGACAACAGGCCACTTTCTATCGTTACCTCGGTAAATGTACCGTCACCGTTATTCTTTAAAAGAGAATTGTGGTGATTGCCAAATTCAGCCTTCCATCCGCCTCTTGTTAAAAAAATATCTTTATATCCATCATTGTTGTAGTCGGTCTGCATCATATTGATGCCACTGGTGATCGATCCCAATCCGGATTTCCCGGAAACATCAGTAAAAGTACCGTCAGCATTATTTTTAAAATGATGCATTGGATCTTCCAGACCCCATGCGGAAGTTACAATATCCAGATAGCCGTCGTTGTCAAAATCCTCAGTGATCACACTTCCTACCTGGTTGTTTACATTTATCTTAAGCGAGGCAGCAATATCCTCAAAAGGGACAACCTTATCTGTTTCAGGATATGGACTTTCCAGCAGATATTTTTTTGGTACTCCTGCCGGATATTTATTCAACGTCATATAAGCTATATTCATCAGCCACCTTGATTCAATATCTTCGGGGTCCCTGTCCAGTATCTTTTCATAAAGCGCTATAGCTTTAGCCGAACCCGTCGGGTCTTTATGCAATCCACCTCCCCGTATCGGATAAATACAAGATTCTGCCGTATGATTGGTCAGGCAATTATTTACTTCGCCCATTCTTAAATAAGCAAAAGCCAGATCCGCCTGCAAATTGTTCAGATCAAAATCAGAACCCTTCACTGTTGAGTCATTTGCGATCGCTTCATACAATTTAATGGTTTCATTTATATTTCCCAGCTGCATAAAGACTTTAGCCCTGGCATAATTGACGCGCAAGGTGGTATAGGCATCGGCCTGTTTTAATACGGAATCCAAAAAAACTATTCTGGTCTCAGGATTGAAGATATTGTCGGGATTGTCTGCCTGTTCTTCTTCTGCTCTGATTATTGCCTTTATTTGAGCATCCGTCTGTTCTTTGGGTGAGGGCTTGCAATAAATTAGCAATGAACAACTGAGGGCAAGCAGAATACGTCTATTGAAAGCCATTGATTTTTTTAAGAACTTTAGATTAAATTTGGCATTAAGATATATATATTTCCGCTCAAAGACATGAAAAATATTGTTGTACTCACCGGAGCTGGAATAAGTGCAGAAAGCGGGCTCAAAACATTCAGGGATTCTGACGGGCTTTGGGAAGGCTACAACATTGAAGATGTTGCCACTCCAGAAGCATGGCAGCGAAATCCAAAACTTGTGCAGCAATTCTACAATGAACGACGAAAATCCGTTTTGGAGGCAGAGCCAAATGAAGGGCATACGGCCCTGGCAAGACTGCAGCGAAACTATAATGTTCAAATTATTACTCAGAACATAGACGATTTGCACGAACGGGCCGGTTCAAAAAATGTATTGCATTTGCATGGGATTATTACACGCGCTCAGTCTGATGTTGATCCGGATCTGACCTATCCAATTAACGGCTGGGAGCTGGTTACTTCCGATGTCTGCGAATATGGCAAGCCATTAAGACCGCATGTAGTATGGTTTGGTGAAGCTGTACCTAATATGCAGCGGGCTGTTTCATGCTGTGCCAGGGCTGATATTTTCGCCGTGATAGGCACAAGCCTGCAGGTTTATCCGGCTGCCGGCTTAACACAGTATGTCCGTACTGAAGCGCTGAAATACATCGTCGACGTCAGGATTCCATATACAGGAAATATTCCATTCAGAAAAATAGAGCAGCCTGCAACTATAGGAGTTTCACTAATGATAGAGGAGCTTTTAGCCGGACTTTAAAGAGCCCTGGCTTCTTTGCCAAACTTTTTCAGCGTAATGACATGAGACCGCAGCGCCGAGAAAAAAGTCTTGCTTTCGATATAAGGCAGGTTAAATTCCAAGGCAGTTTTTTTCACGATCTTAGAAATATCTCCATAATGAATGTGACAAACCTTTGGAAAAAGATGATGTTCGATCTGCCGGTTAAGTCCGCCAAGGAAAAACGCGGCAATTTTATTATGAGTGGCAAAGTTGGCTGTGGTGCGCATCTGGTGCTCAGCCCATGCTTCTTCGATATTTCCCTGCTCGTTAGGCACCGGAAATATCGTTCCTTCAACAACATGGGCAAGCTGAAACACCAAACCCATGGTCAGTCCTTCGGCAATATGCAGTGCAAAAAAGCCGACCATGAATTGCCACCAGGAAATATCCAGGACCATTAATGGCAGCACTATAAATAAAAAATAATACAGCGCTTTATAAAAGAAGAGGTTAAAATATTCCAGTTTAGGATGCAATGTTGTGTGTTCACCGATTTTCTGCTGAAAGAATTTTTTATAATCTTTAGTGAACACCCATGACAATGAGGCAAGGCTGTATAAAGGAAATGCATACCAGTGCTGATATCTTTGTATATGGTTTATCTCTTCTTCATCAGAAATCCTGATCAATCCGGGGGCTACTTCAATGTCCTCATCGTGACCGGGAATGTTGGTGTAAGTATGATGTACGATGTTGTGCGTAATGCTCCAAACATACGGATTTGCGCCTACTAAATTAAAAACAAGACTAAAGAATTTGTTTACGCTTTTGTTATCCGAGAAGGAACCATGAATGGCATCGTGACAGATATTAAATCCAACAAAAGCACTAAACATACCCAGCAATGCTGCCATGATCAGCATCAATAACGGAGACAATATTCCTGAAATGATCAACAGGTATAATCCTGTAAACCCTGTGAGAAAAAAAATGGTTTTGGCCCACATATGACCGTCAGCATTGCGGCTAAGCTGATTCAGCCTAAAGAATTCGTCTACCCTGCTTCTGGTTGTAGCGTAAAAAGGGGAACCGGAAGATGTTGAGAATTTGAGTTTTTGAGACATGAGGCTATTGCTTGATCAACTTCATGCTAACAAACAAATGTGCCAATTTCGGGTGCTGAATTAAAGTGGATTGTTATTCAGAAAGCCCATAGTGCTTTCTGAAATTGTAATACAAATGTAATGAAATTTTGTTAAATTACTACTAATCAATGTATTTTATTCACTCCTAATTGATCTGAATGTTCCATAAGGAACTGCCATAGAATGCTCCAGACTCTCCAGGCATAGAAATTTATCGTTTATCAAAGAATAAAAAAACACTTGATACAGGATTGTTGTATTATTGACAATAGTATTTTAAAATATACGGCTATGAAAAATCTCCTTCTATTGCTAATCTTCAGCATCATTGTTTGTCTGTTACCTTCCTGCTCTTCTTCAAGAAATTCATCAGCTGAAGCAAGACCAAAGAAGTCCAAAATAACGGGTGTCCGTCCTAACGTGAAAACCCCGAGCATTGGCGTCATCAATGCCAGCGGAGATGCGCTCACTCCCGGGATTAACTCTGCAAACAGAAACGGCGCGGGTTCGGAGGAAAATGCTACTGCAATTGCCAATAATGCCATCACAAAAGTAAATGCTGCTATAAGAAGACCACAATTAAAACTTGATACCATCACTGGTCAGGACTTCATTAAGAGAATTTCAGCTATTGACAACAGGGAGATGAAAATGAGCCAGCTGGCTTTGGCAAACTCAGCGAGTCAAAAGGTAAAAGATTATGCCGCCATGACCATAAAAAGCCATCAGCAACTTCAAAATGACCTGGATAAACTTTCAGCTAATGCGGTTGTAAAAGGTGCGGAGCTTATTATTACGAGCCTGCAGTTTATAGAACCGTCTGCAGGAGGAGTCAAACCCTCTTCCGGAGAAAGCAAGACTAACTTCGATACCGGGTATATTCAGACAACCATCGAAGACTATCAAGCTCTTATCAGGATGCTTGAAGCGGGCAGCAGGTCTAAAGACGACAGCATTAGTGCATTTTCGGCTAAATATTTACCTGTCTTAAGACAGCACCTATCAGCAGCACAGGACCTTACCAGAAAATAATGGTCATTGACCGATTTTCAGCAAAGTTACTACACCATCCATAGTGGCCACCAGAATTGAATCTTCCGCCAGCACGTTGACGGTATTGACCATCGAATTATCTACCTTGTGTGCCCATAATGGTTTAGGAACTGCCGGGTCAAATGTATAAATCACGCCGTTTTTAGTTCCGAATGTCACTCTTCCGTATTTAGCGATCAGCATAGAAGGCACATGCTCATAACCAAAACCAAGGTTTAGCCGCCACAACACTCCCGGATCTGCAGACAGGGCTTTATACGCAACCACCTCATCGTTCATAGTTTTTCCAAGAATCAAAGAGCCGTCCTCTGACATACCGATAGATTCTCTTACACCTGCCTCTTTGCTTCTCCATAGTGTATTTCCACTACCTGCGTCTATTGCCGTGAGAAAACGGTCAGGTGCAGCAATATAGACAATTCCGTTATGGGCAACAGGTGTACACATGGCCGGCGAAAACATACGGTTGCCGTTTCCATTGTTCCACTTCCATAACAATTTTCCGGTAGCCTGATTTACGGCATACAAATGCCTCCCCCATGAACCAAAGATTACTTTACCCTCATAGATCAGAGGCATGCCCACTATAGCACCCTCCACCCCATCAAATGACCATACTTGCCTGCCTGTTTTCACATTTACCGCCCTGAAACTTCCGTCACTGCCGCCTATATACGCGGTATCTTTTTCTATCACGGGGGACCCCAGCACAGCCGCTCCGGTCTTGTATTTCCAAAGCTTCTTTCCCTTGCTCAAATTTAATGCATAAATATTCCCGTCTCCTGAGCCGAGTATCACCCGGTCTCCGGCTATGGCAGGTGAAGAATAAATGGCTCCTTTAGTCTTGAATTTCCATTTCTTTTGACCGTCGTTTAGTGTAAGTGCTTCAACTTCACCTATGCTGTTTCCAAATACCACAACGTTTGCACCTGATGCGGGGGTAAGCACCACATTTGCAGGTGCATGATACTTCCACACTTCCTTCACTGCCGGGTAAGTATTATTAATATTGTAAGACGGCCGTTCTATTTTTGCAGTAACTATAGACTCATACTTTCCAAGTGTAATCTTTCTCCAGGCAGACGCTACCGGTACTCCTGGTTTCTTTACGGCAAAAAACACAGAGTCCTTCCGCATTGTCACCACGTTATATCCTCCTATGCTATCTTTTGCCCTCAGGTTGGATCTTCCCATTGTACCTGCTACACCTTCGAAATCCAAGGCCTGATTGGAGTGCCCATGACCGCAAATGACATATTTGATATTGTGCTGTTTAATTCTGTCAATGGCTTCATACCAATTGTCCAGACCATTGTCAACCGGGTAGTGATTGATGAACACGACAGGCATAGTTGCGGGAGTTTTTTTGAGTACATTCTCTAGCCAAACTATCGCGTCACGCGGGATATGTCCGTCAGACATCCTTACATAAGGTCCTGACGCACACGCTATAAACCTGTAGCCTTTATGATCGAAAGTGAATTTATCATATCCAAATTCCTTAATAAAATCTACACCACCGGATTCTGACCAGCCGGTATCGTGATTGCCAGGAACCACATACCAGGGTTTTTTCAAAGCGGATAGTATTTCTTTGGCCAGAGCGATCTCTACTTTTGTTCCCATTTCAGTTATATCACCTGTGAGCACAATAAAGTCGAGATCATCCTGTTGATTAATGTCATTGACAGTTCTTCGGAGATCTGCTTCACCGGTCGAAGTCCCCACATGAGTATCTGATACAAAAGCGTATTTAAAAGGCTGAGCGGTAACATTAGAAAAAAAAGCAATGAATATAAAAAAGGTAATAAGGCATTTCATATGGGATCGATATTAATGTGATATACGAATTTACATTTTATTCCCGTTCATTTTATGCATTGTCAGTCATCACTTTCGCCGAAGCATAATTTTTATATATTTTAGTTTTAATGTATCACCAAGAACCAAAAAAAGCGACTAAACCGAAAAAGCTCAAACTTTTCAGAGATCTCCTCTCTCTGCTCCCTGATTTAAAAATTGCCAATAAACAAACTGCCGAATTGATATTTATCAGGTTTTTTTACTTAATTTTTGGATTTGAGAATATGGTGATTGATCAAAATGGATATATCTACAAAGTGTCCGGAAAGGAGGAACTGATATCACTTTTTATGACTGCCAGTAACATTCGGACTGAAGATAAAAATCTTATTAAATTGTTTAAGGGCTTTTACAGAAGCGGTCATAGCCAGACTGATGATCTGGATATCTACATCAGGATATTTAGTAAACTAAAAGAGTTAGGCTTTGATTTTAAATATGTCATTCATTCTACATCCGAAAAGGTCCAGAGTGGAGTCGACCTTGAGCGGGCTGATCGCCTGATTGACGCTTTGAAAAAATTTTTAGCAGAGAATCAATCAAATGTCAATTTCATCGATGAGCACATCTTACTTAACAACATTGATCTTCCTAAAATTCAGGAACGTCTAAGGGACCAGATACTGCACAAGAAAATTGGCGACATGGCTCCGGATAAAGTTTTGGTGGCCTATTATAAGGTTTATCAAAAACTGCCAAACATCTAAACAGATTCCTTTCTGTCTGTTTTCATCATGACCAGGACTGCACTTTCTACAGTATAATTCAGTTTATGTACAAATAAGTCTGCGTCTTCAAGGTTCTGGGCAAGAAACAGTACAAGATCCTTAAAGTAAACCACTCCGATACATTTTCCGCTCTCAAATACAGGCAGTACAAATTCTTTGTTGGTTATCATAACTTCAAGCACCGACATTATCATTTGTTCGGAATCAACTCTGACTCTTGCCTTCTTAAAGTGATTAAATGTTTTTTTAGCGTTAATTACAGACTTTATCATCAGTATTACAAGGGTTTATATATGAAAGTTATTAGAAATAACTTCTATTAACAAACAATAGGCCAGAGATAAAATATGTTCTGAGATTTGCCAGATCATAGTCCTAAAAATCTTAATCCATGTTAAATCATTTAGCCTTCACACCATAAAATGCCATAAGCTGCTTCGCGGATTTTGCCATCTCCTTGTCAGTCAGCGGACGATCGTAGATTAAAAATCTGGCCATTTCCCCAACAAATGATTCTCTGCCGGGATGTTCAATAGCATCTCTCTCCTGACCGATAGCCATTCGTGAAGAATTTGCTTTCGTATTTACCGGAAATGGGCTGGTTGCTATTGGGGTTGTCCCATCATTAAGATACAAAGAAAGTGTAACCGTATCTGTCCCTTTATCCATTCTGCCCATGATCAGGTAGTACTGATCCTGCTTAAGTATCTCCTTCGAACTTACATATGGGTTATTCTTGTCCCATCTTCCAAAAGTGATCGCGTTTCTGCTGCTCATCCAAAAGCTATTGTCATCTGCAAAACCTCCCCAAAAACCTTCATTATTAGGTCCATTTCGCAAGTTCCCAAAAAAACAATTCACATCTTTCAGTTCACCGGGCTGTTTACCGGGCTTTACAACACAGAACCACGTATAACCACCCCCAGTAATCAAGTGATCAAACGCATCCTCATCCATATTCAGCAGTTCCTGCTGTTTAAAAGCGAGTGTATTATGTCCTTTCAATCCGGCCACATTCTTTACCAGCCTGGGCCTGCCCGATCCGGCTACCTTACGCCCTTCATCACGCCGGGAAAAGTCTTTAACTGCAAATGAAGTCACCTGATTCTCCCATTTTTCAACAAGATCAACTTCACTGGTAACTACACCTTTATCTGCATTGAGATCTACTATCAGGTTATTTTGAACTATTTTCTGTGCATAAACGCTTCCCGTCAACAGGAAAAACACAAGCAGGATTATTTTTTTCATAAGGAGTTGCTTTATAAGCTAATATAGGCTAAAAAAACAAACTTGATTAGCTTTTTAATCCATTGTCTTTGCAGTATGTTAAAGTTCTTCGATCTTAATATCGCGATAATAAATTTCAGCGCCTTCAGACTGCAGTAAAATCCTTCCGCTTGTGATACTGAGGTATTCTCCCTCATTCACCAGAATCCCATTCACCATAAATATAAATTTCCCGGTATTAGATATCACTTCTACCCGATTCCAGTCACCATGCGGACGCTCACCATCCTTAATCTTGATAACTTGTGCATAATCTTTGGGTTCGGTCTGCAACCCATCCACGAAGGCCGTTACACTGTCGATGAGCCATAAATCACCAACGTCGCCTTCCTGTATCTGGCATTCCGCACATTTTGGCCAGATCTTATTGCTCACCAAATCTACATTGAAACAGATCCCTGCATCTCGTTTCTCATGTTCTCTGGGCGGGAACTTCTTTTCACCCCATTTGAATTCGAGAGAGAGATGAAAGTTCTTATAACTTTTTTTTGTTGCAATATATCCAAAGTCCTGACCGGTTACGTGAATTGTTCCATTCTCAGCTGTGATCACCTGCTGAGGATCCTTATCTGCGCCCTGACGCTGTAAAAATTTTGTCCAGCCGTCCAGATTATTACCGTTAAAAATGGGAATCATTTTCGTTGCTTGTCCATTTGCTGGCATCCAAGGCAGGAAAAGCAATAAGAAAATTAGTTTTTTCATATGTTATCTTTTGAAATTACGGTCCAGTCGTCACTCCCATGTCCCTTCTCAATCCATTCATCCATCACTTTTGCAATAGCAGGAATCAATGTGAGTTTTTGTCCTGCCTTATCAGCCGCGCTGATCATCAGTCCTGCATCCTTTCTTGCCATATTCAATTCCCAGGAAGGTTGACTAAAGTTGCCTTCAGTTATTTTTTTCATCCTTGACGGCATGGCAGCGCCCGGGTTCCAGTTGCTGAACAGCTCAAGTACATCAGCAGCAGGAATATGCAGGGACTTGGCCAGGGACAAAGTGTCAGAAACGCCAGCTGTCATACTCAAAAGAAAAAGATTGCCAACCAGCTTCATTCCAGCTGCTTTTCCTTCTTCAGTTCCTAAGTTGATCAGCTTGCCAGTCATTCCGCTTAACTCCTGGCTTAGCCTTCCGATCACCTCCTGATCTCCGGAAACCAACATAGAGCCGGATCCATCAAGAGCATTCATCGGTCCCATAAAAACAGGTGCATGTAAATAGGTATAGCCTTGAACTTTCCAATACTTTGTCCTTTCAATAGCTCCTTCAGCGGAAGTCGTTGTATGATCTATAATAACTGCACCTTGTTTAAACCCCGGAGCTGCTTTTATTAGCACTTCATCCACCGCAGCATCATCCTTCAAAGTCAAATGGATCAGATCTGCGTTCCTTACCGCGTCTTCGACTTTTTCAAATGTCTTAGCCCCAAATTCTTCAAGTGCAGCAGCTCTGCTATGCGTCCGGTTCCAGACATTTACATCCTCTCCTTTTTGGCACATTGCCTTCACGAAATTTGAACCCAGAAGGCCCATACCTAAAAATGCTTTCATTGCAATAAACTAATTAAGGCATAAATATACCTATCCTTCTATTCACAATAGCGATATAGTTTATTTGAAAGTTTATTGTTATGTAAAATACAAGTAAAGAAGGATTCAGATTAGTCCTGTATACTGCTGATAATGTTCTTTAACTGACTGGCCTGGATCACGCCGCTTTGTCTCCATTTCACTTCCCCATTCTTGAAAAGAATCAGCGTTGGCACACCCCGGATATTATACTGTCTGGAAACGTCAGGATTTTTATCAACATCAACCTTGAGAATGGTGGCGCTATCGCCAACCATACCTTTTAGCTGCTGAAGAATCGGAGCCATCATCTTACAAGGGCCACACCATTCCGCAGAAAAGTCAACCAGCACTGGTTGTTCTGAACTGATAATCTCTTTAAAACTTGCCATATGCTATCGACTTTATTATTTGCTCAGGTATTTCTGGATGTCATTCACATTAGGCCCCGTAAACTTTATGATATCTCTAAGTGCCATTGGCCTGATCCCGAATTTGTTGGCCCAATATTCAACCTCATAGTTCTCAGCAACATTAACTTGCTCAGAGAAAGGATTTGTTTTCTGTTTAAGCTGCATCATCTTTAATTTTGGAATAACTACAATGCACATCTCGTGCCAGTTATTACAAGTTAGTACTTAAATTCGATACAATGAACCTTATATTGATGCATCAGATACCTGAAATAATATTACCCCCGGCGCCGCACCCGCGGCTACCGGGAGCAATATTATTTAGAGGCCATAAGCACTGATTTCACCTAAGACCATATTGTTTTCCGGTCCGCTTACAGCCACAAATTTGAAATACCTGGCGAGCGGCTTAGATGGAATGTTATAAACCTGCTCACCGTTGATCATCCTGTTAAAATCATAAATTCCAAGATCAGTCCAGGTCACATTATCCATGCTGACCAAAAACTGGATGCGGTTTGGTGCACGATTATCACCACCAGTTTCAAAGGTTGTACGCCATACGCCAAACCTGGAGATTGTTTTTTCTCCGCCAAGATCTACGGTCATAAAATGTGGATAGGAAGAGCCGCCCGCCAAACTGTGCCAGCGTGTAGCATCAGTACCGTCTATTGCATTCTTCACTGCATTGTCAGCACCCGGATGCTGTGTTGAAAATGCTGTGATCTTCCATTCTGACTTATCAAAAGCAAAGTCCTGGCCCTGGCTGTAGGCGGTGTTAAATACATCTATCGACAGCGAATCGGGTCTGTATAGCGTACGGTACTCGTAGCGTGTTCCCGGCTTATAGTCATTGATGGTAGTGACCGTCTCTTTTGACAGTACTTTTTTAACACTTTCTGCCCCGGCTGTGTTGGTGTAAAGGACTTCCGTCATGAATGCGCCGTTTGTTATGTCAGCCCCTGCCCAATTGATACTGACCACATTTCCGGCGGCATTTACTTTATTCACGTTGGCAATCCTGTTCAGCAGACTGTTCTGATAGATTTCTCCATAAGCAGCGCTGATCAGTTCAACCGGAACAGAAACATGCCCCTGGTTGTCATAAGTGTATATGGTGAAAGAGTAGGATTTCTCCTCTAAGTTACTAATGACCTGCGAGATACTGTCTCCGGTAACGGGTATCGACAGTTCAATGGAATCCCTGAAGTTATTCCAGTAGATCCCTGCCCTGGTAACGTTGGGGTCAGTACCCCTTGGCCAGGAAATCCTTACCCTGTTCTTTCCCGACTGAACGACTGCCTTATTGGCTTTTCCCGCATAAATAATTCCCCCTGGCACGATGAATTGCTCATAAGTACTATCCATCTTCTTACATCCGGTAACGACCATTAAGCAGATGATTAGCAATGCTAAATAACTATATATAGATTTCATGTTGAGTTTGATTAAAAGTTCTTGTTTTTTCATGGTGCCAGTTGTCCCCAAAACGTCAATTCCGTTATGACCACCTGTGCGGTACCGCCCCATGTGGCTGTCGTTTTAAATCTGATGTAACGCACAGGAGGCAGAGGATCGGTAAATTCAAAATCCTCACCCTTGGTGATGGCGTAATTCACATCATCCGCGGTAGTAGTGCCATAAGGCTTGCCGGAGGGCTTAAAGGACTCAAACGTTCCCAATAGGGTCCAGTTAGTCCAGCTTCCATCCAGATTGGGATTGTCCGACCCCCATACTTCAAAAGATTTTACCGATGCACCGGTATAAGGACTTTCATGGTACTGGAATTCCTTGAACCTGCTGAGCACGACTTTCTTTCCCATATCAAAAGTAAACCACTGCGGAATCTTCGAAGTGTGCGGAGTGGCAAATATGTTGTAGGAAAACTTGTCATCCCACACCTTCGGCATCGAAAAGGTTTCGACAAATAAATAAGTATCCGTAGGCAATTTCACCTCCTTAAAAGTATTCTTCGTGATCAGTTCCTCATACAATGGAGTCAATACTTTGATAAGGGTATCTGACTTGTTGTTCCAGCGGTCTTTAAGGTAAACTCCGAATTTCTTTTCATCCGGAAGAAATCCCCTGGCCGAGAATTTAGCTTTTAATGAGGAGGAATAAAAAGTATTTACCGGTGCCCAGGTACCACGTCCCGTGCTGTCAACGATCACAACAATGGTCAGGTTTGCCTGGTTACTGTTCTCAACGCTGACGTTCACGCCTCCAAAGGTTGGGATCATGGCTAATTTCTCAAAAGAAGACAATATAGGCGGACTTTCCGGTCTGAACTGCACAGCGAGCGGTTCAGAAGCTTTTTCATTCTTCCCTACGCTATAGATCTTCACCTCATGCATTGAGGTATCACCATAACCCACCAGCGATAAGGTATCTGTGAAAATTGATGATTTGGCTTCCCTGGATATCCCCGGTTGAATTTCGTACACCGCCTTGACATAAGAAAGATTCGGATCAGCAGGAACCCGGTAAGTGAGAATGGCACCACCAGGTTTGCTTTCCACCTTTACATTCGTGACCGGAGATGGCGCCGGAGCATTAGGATCTGCAATTAAGCCAACACGCTCCTCTTTAGAGCAACCATAACCTATAGTTACCAGCAGGCAGATTATAACAAAATATAGTATCTTTTTCATCTTAGTTTTTTTTAAGTTGTTACCAGCCTGTGTTCTGTACCAGGTTAAAATTACCCGTAAGGTTATTTTCGGAAATTGGCCAGAAGTAATCTTTCACGCCAAACGTCTGCCTGTAAATCGTGACTGGTCTGTAGTAAGCCGCGGCAGTTTCCTGACTCAGGCCCCAGCCCTGTACAGGAGTGTTCAGCTCTTTTGCAGCTTCCTTCCAGCGGCGCAGGTCCCAGAACCTTTGTCCCTCAAAAGCCATTTCAATCAATCTTTCCTGATGGATGATCTCTTTCATGCCCGCAGGTGTTTCAAATTTTGTCGGATTGGACGAGAACTGCGACCATGACGATTCCACGCTCTTTAGTCCTGCCCTTTCCCTTACCAGATTGACATATTTATACACCTCCGGTCCCGGCCCCTCTGATTCGTTCAGTGCCTCTGCATACAACAGATATAAATCTGCCAGTCTCATGAGAGGCCATGGGTAGCTGGTGAGAAAGTAAACACTCACGGATCCCTGTACATTCTGATAATGCACATACTTTTTGACCGAATACCCGGTTATCGGACCATATGCAGGATTGGCCATGCCGTGAAGCTGCCCTCTTTTACCCATTACGTAAAATAGTTCTAGCGGCGCTTTATCATTGAACTTTCCCTGACCATACCATACGCCGCCATCAAAGCCCAGGTCTGCATAGAAACGCGGTTCCCGGTCGAAGTTTAATGAAGCCGTTGTATAACCATTTCGGATCAGCAGCTGGTCTGCCGCTCCGGCAGTTCTCAAACCGGTTCTGTTGTTGTAGTCAAACGTGTTATCTTCCCTGATCGGCACCCCATTTTTTGTATAAAAAAGTTCTGCCATCTTCAAGGTCGCGTTGATGTCCTCTCTAACGGCCGTATTATCTGAAAATGCCGGATCCAGTTTGGGCGAAGCTGAAGTTTGCAGCGAAATCACTTCACTTTGCGTATTCGCCCAGATGATCTCGCTGTTCCATTTTTGAGCAATGCTGTTCCTGATGCTCATTTGTGTTCTCAACATCGGTGAGAGATCTGCCTGCTCAAAATTTGGCTGGAAATAGAACAGCTTCATACCAGCGGCTTCACATACCTCAATTGCCTTTTTACAGGCAGTGGCAGCAATTGTCCATTTTCCTTTATCGTAAACAGAATTGAACAGGAGTTCTCCATTCGAATTTTTAAGCCCCGCCTGGTCAGCATTGCCATTAAAGAGCGGGCTTGCCGCAGTAACCAGGATTTTAGCTTTCAGGGAATAGGCTATCGCTTTGGTGATCCTGCCATACATTGCAGCATTGGTAATGCTTTCCGGCAGATCTGTTATCGCTTCATCGATCAGGCTGGTCACATAACTGAAGCATTCATCTGCAGAAGCCCTGAAAACCTTAACTTGGTTGACATCAGCGTCAACAGGTAAATTTTCCTTGATCAGAGGAATTGGCCCATACATCCGGATCAGGTAAAAATGATAATAAGCTTTCAGAAATTTTGCTTCCGCAATCCAGCGTGAACGCTCAAGTTCATCCAAATCAGGAACTTTACCAATATTCTCTAAAAAGATATTACAGTCCCGCAAGCCACGGTACAGATTCGTCCAGTAATCATCGCCATATGGGCTAACCACGTTCTGCAAGCCTTTGGCAATATTGAATGAAGAGGTAGTATTATTGGCCACGCGCCAGATCTCATCTCCTGCTAATGCAGGATTTGCCGCAGCATCCGCATCCTTTGGCATATAAGAAAAGCAGGTAAAGAGAAATTTTTCAGCCTGGCTGCGCATTGTAAACGCATTGTCTATTGTAGCGACATTATCCGGAACCACATCGAGGTAATTTTTACAGGAATGCAGTGTTAAAAGAACCGCCAGCATCATTACACCTGTGAATATATATTTTTTCATATGATTATATTTTTCAAATGACCACATTACAGGTCTAGTTAAAGGATACATTAAGGCCTATGTTGTAAACTTTCTGTACAGGATAGCCCAGGCCATTTCCTCCCATTTCTATGTCCCATAATTTAAACCTGCTAAAAGTCACCAGATTGCTGGCATTCACATACAAACGGACCGCAGAAGTTCTAAGCTTTTTTTGCAGTTTTGAGGGCAATGTATAACCCAGCTCTACCTGCTTCAATCTTAAAAATGAACCATTTCGCATAAACCAGGTACTGGGCTGTGCATTGTTGTTGTTTACTGTGCTGCTCAGCCGCGGCCAGAGCGCGTTCACATCCTGCCGGTCTTCAGACCAGTAGCTGTCCGCATAAGCCTTTAAAACCTGGTTGGAAAGGGTACCACGGACTACTTCTCCGTCATAGCGATATGATGCAAATGGCGAGGTAGCAGCAGGATCTATCCAGAACGCTTCGTTTGCCAGCCCCTGAAAAAAGGCGGAAAAGTCAATGCCTTTGTAACCTCCCGACAAGCCAAAGCCGTAGGTTACTTCAGGTAATGTTGGATTGCCAATCGGCACCATGTCTGCTGTTGTGATCTGACCGTCGCCATTTACATCTGTAAATTTGATATCACCGCCGCCATATTCACCAAAATTTTGTCTCGGTGAATTTGCTGCCTCTTCATCGTCTATGAACAGGCGCTCGGCGATATAACCATACTGCTGGTTGATTGATGTACCAATCCTTGTACGGTAACTTTCTTTGTATTTGGGTTCTTCATAGACCTCGAATTTACTGGCTGCATAGGTAAAATTACCCAACGCAGACAGCCAAAGGCTGTTGCTCAGATGTTTCTGATATTCCAGGGAAATGTCAGTTCCCCGGCCAGACGCCTTACCTACATTGGAACGTATCGGCGCAGAGAAACCCATGGTAGTAGGAATAGAAGCACGCGTCATTAAAATGTTCTCCCTCTTTTCCGAAAAATACTCTGCTTTAATATTTAAGTCATTGAACAAACTCAGTTCCAGGGCAAGATTTTTCTTTTTGGATGTTTCCCAGGTGATATCCGGATTCGAGTACCTGGAGACCAATACACCATTGAGCGAATAAGTAGCTCCATCGCCCCGGCCAAAAGTAGCAAACCTGGAAGGGGCGTTCATGTCCACATTGGACAGATAAAAGAACCGGTCTTCCGGAGCACCAATGGCATCGTTACCAATAAGTCCGTAAGTTGCCCGCAACCTTAAGCTGGTTATGATGGGCTTGAGCGGCTCAAAGAATTTTTCATTGGAAACGCTCCAGGCCACACCTGCAGAAGGAAAAAATCCGAAGCGCTTATCCTGATAAAACCGTTCAGAACCATTGTAACCAAAATTAAACTCAGCATAATACCGGCTGTCGTAGTTATAGGTTGCTCGTCCTGATACGCCCAGATTGCGAAACGGAAGTGACAGCTGCAGATTTCCTGCATTGGCAGAAAGATTTTGCTGCATCATGTAAACCACCATGCCGCTAAGGCCATGCTTCTTGAAGTTCCTGTTGTAATTAAAAATGGACTGAAGGTAAAAGACAGAAGACAATTGCTTAGGCCCTTCAGTATAGCCAAGGTATTCAGTTGCCGTTGTTTCATTCATCACATCTATCCGGTACTGATTCGAAAACACATCGTATCCGCCCAGTTCATAGTAATACGGATTGTAAAAACGGCTCACATCAAAATAGGAAGTCCGGTTGGTATTCATCATTGTGTTCCAGGTTAATCCTTCAGTGATTGCCTTCAGGTCTTGCTTTACCTCGAGCTGTGCAAGCATCAGCGAACGGGAAGATTCCTTATAGCCTTTAGTCATCTCAGCATAAGGATTCATGTAATCGGGACCTGTAGACGATCCGATTGATGCGTTACCAAACATAATGTGCCTCACAAACTGATGATCTGAATCTACCGGATAATACGCCGGGAATAATACAGGATTAGAACGCATGACAAGTCTGTACATATCGGCGCCCCCGGTGATAGGTCCCGTATAATCATCGAAGTTACCGTTCAAACGTACAGTTAACTGGGTGCTTTTAGTGATGTCAATGTCAACATTGCTTCTCAAAGTGTAACTTTTGAGATCGATATTATTGTTAAAATTATTTTTCTTATCGACTTTCATGACCCCGTTATCCTTGTTAAAGGAGCCAGACACATAATATCTTGCCACTCCGCCCCCGCCGCTTACATTCAGATTCGCACGCTGGTTGAGGGTATTGCTCTTGAACATGATCTCCCTCCAGTCGTTTGCAGGGAATAAAAAAGGATTAGAGCCATTGATACCGGTATTTGCAATTTTCTCATCAGAGTACATAGGCTGGATCTTTAGTCCGGTCGGATCCCTGGTCAGCGCAGCTTCATTGGCCATCCTCATATAAGTTACAGGATCGGCCAGCTCCACTTCCCTGGTTGGAGACGAAACCGAACTTTCGAGCCGGAATGACAACTTTGCCTTACCCACAGCACCTTGTTTTGTAGTGACTGCGATCACACCATTTGCACCTCTTGCTCCATATAATGCAGTAGATGTGGCATCCTTCATAATTGAAAAACTGGCGATGTCATCCGGTGAAAGCCTCGCCAGATCGGTCGTGGTCAATTCCACCCCATCAATCAGGATCAGTGGCGTGGTTTTATAACCGAAAGTGGTAACTCCCCTGATAAAGAAATTGGCATTGTCCTGACCCGGCTCTCCACTCCTCTGGAAGGCAATCATGCCCGGTACACGGCCCGCCAGCGCGGTTGTCAGATTACTGGAAGGCACTTTCAGCGAAGCGGGCTTTACAGAAGTAACCGAACCCACCATATCGGTTCTTTTCTGTGTTCCAAATGCAACAACCACTACATCGTCGAGCGTACTGACTTCAGGTTTTAAGATTATATTTAATTCCTGAGCTTTTTCCACGGGAATTTCCTGTGTAATGTAGCCTACCATACTGACCACTAAAATTGCATTGTCATCAGGTACAGTGATGGCAAACCGTCCATGAATATCGGTATTACCGCCTACTTTTGTATTGCCCTTAAGTTTTACGGTTGCCCCTGGTATCGGCCCGATAGAGTCAGACACTACCCCCTTGATCACGCGTTCTAAAATTCGTTTGAGTAGCTTTGCTTTGATCACAATGGTCTTTCCTACAATCTCATAGCTGAGCGGCTGATCTTTCAGGCAAGCCTCCAGTGCCTCCGTGACACTGCTCTTGTTCAAATTGACATTTACAGGCCTGGCGGCATCAAGCAAAGAATCCTCATACCAGATCAAATACCCGCTTTGCTTATTTAACTGTTTAAAAACCTCTTCGAGAGGTGCATTTTTAACTGACATTGTAATCCCCTGTGCGTACCCTGAAGCACTTACCTGAAGGCATCCTGCGACAATTACAATAAAAAAGGTTAATCTCATGATCAGAAAAATTTTACTGAGGCTTCCCGTTTTCCCATACCGGGGCCTGCAGATAGAATAAAAATCCATACTTTTACTTTGTTAGGTTTAAGTGTAATATCTCGTGAATAAGTTATTGGCCGGAGCCTGACAATAAAACCGGTAATGTTAGCGCATTACTGGTTTTATTATTCCGTCTAGGGATACGCTTTTTTGTAGTTTTGTTTCATACATGTTTGGTTTATTGATTTTTAATTATGCGGGTTATTTAAGGCATGATGGTGAGGAGGCGGCCTTCCAGTCTGTACCTGATATTACTGGATTCCAATATTCTTGTTAACGCAGATAAGTCGTCTTTCCTTGAAATGCCACCTGTAAATGAGCGTCTTGGAATGGCGCCTTCATATTGTACATCCAGATCATACCACCTGGCGACCTTTCTCATGATCGATTTGATATCCGCTTTATCAAAAGAAGTAATCCCGTTCTTCCAGGCGATTGCATCATCCGCAGCCTGGCCGAGCCTGATCCCTTCCCTTACTTTAGTCTCTTGTCCCGGTCTGATCATTTTACTTTGGCTGCCTGCCGTTACCTTCACCGATCCTTCGAGCAAAGTTGTAGTGGTGAAGGGCTCATCCTCATAGGAATTGACGTTAAAATGGGTGCCCAGAACTTCTACCTGTTGTTCATCCGTGATCACCTCGAAGGGGTGTAATTTGTCATGTGCTATCTCAAAGTAGGCCTCACCTTTCAGCTCCACCCGCCGCCGCTCACTTTGCGCGAACGAAGCAGGAAATTTAAGTGAGGAAGCTGCGTTCAGCCAGACTTTACTTCCGTCAGAGAGCGTGATCTGGTACTGTCCGCCACGGGGTGTTTCTACAATATTGTATAAAGGCTCAGCAGTTGCAGCTGTTCCGACCACTTCGTAAACAAGTTCACCTCCACTCTTTTTCGTGATCCGGATGCCTGTTGTTTTAGCGATCTCAGGGCCGGAAGCATCATCCAGAGTAACTTTGCGGCCATCAGCCAAAGTCAGTACGGCATGGGTTTTCCCGGGCAGGATCTCAGAAGGGTTACCAGGAGCAGCAGTTGCAACCGTCTGTTCCGGTTTATTTGCTGACGTATAAAAAT
>NZ_DATHGC010000170.1:0-14585 GCF_035317785.1 Pedobacter sp.
ACATGCGGTCCGAAATTCAGCCAGGCTCCCGGGAGCAAGACATCAGATCTGAGCAGCATGACGATACAAATGGAAAAAATATAAACAGCCCGTGGCAGTCCCGCGGGTACCGTACCTTGTATGAAAAACCCCTGTAAATCGAGTTTTCAGGGGTTCTAGGGAAATAAAAAATTACATCTGCCTCGCCTTGTTAAAATCCATCCTGACGAAGCTTCTAAGTCAACCATTCCACCCTACTGTCGCTAGCTATAAAATTGGCAGATGTCTATTTTTGTCGATACAAATTGTTCTTCTTTAATGACAATGATCGTTATCTTTAACGCCATCCAATAAAGCAAATGACCAAGAAATTGTAAATGTTATGCGTCTCTCACTGTTCTTATTGCTCATATTTTACACCATGCGCTCTTTCTCACTGCCCCCTGCAAATGACGAACTAAGAGACGCAATAACACTAAACTCTGTTATAAATTTTTGCTCGGATGACGCCGCTTTTTCAAATGTAGATGCTACAGAAAGCCCCTATAGAAAGGGCAGCTTCTGGCCCTCCACCGGCAAAGACATTTGGTATAAATTTACGGCCGTCAGAACTGACATCAGTATTTCAGTTACCGGGAAAACTTCAGGTTCAGGCAGCAATACCCTTTTGTCACCCCTTGTGGCCATTTACCAATTTGATGGCACTGTTTTAACAGAGATGATTGGTTCAATGACCACCAGCAATAACCTGACAACTGCATATAAAGGCGGCCTTGATGTAGGGTCAGAATATTACATCAGGATAAGTGCTGACAACGATCAAACCGGACTGTTCAAACTTTGTATTAACAATTACAATCCGCCAACCAGACCCGGACAGGACTGTTCCACTGCAAGTATCCTTTGCAGCAAAGAGACATTTACAGAAAGAAATATTTCAGGTCCCGGAGACAACAACAGAGAAATAGCGGGCACTTGTTTGACTACAGAGTCCAATTCTGCCTGGTATAAATGGACTGCAGATGACAATGGAACGCTGACATTTACCATTACACCAAGTTCAAATACCGATGATATAGATTGGGTTTTGTATGATCTGGGTCCAAACGGAGATTGTTCAAAAATAGTTCCTGCCAATGCGATAAGATGTGCCGCAGGAAACGGAGTCAATTGCTCCCCCAGATATTACATCACCGGACTAAACATGACTTCAACAGACCTTTCGGAAGCAAGTAGTTGCCCGCCGGGTCAGGATGGATGGCTAAAGTATGTGGATATGATCCAGGGCCACAATTACGCGCTCATGATCGATAATTTTTCAAGTGGGAACAACGACTTCACCGTCGCTTTTGGCGGGACTGCTGAATTCAAAGGGCCAACAACGGATATACTGGTAACAAAGAACAACGTATGCAGCCCAACCCAAAGTTTTACCTTTTTAGCAGGAGCGGTCAACAACAGAACACTGGAATGGAATTTTGGAGAGCGCGCCAGTATTGAACAATCCATATCGCCCGGTCCTCATGAGATCACTTACAGTACAGAAGGCCCAAAAAATATTTCTTTGAAAGCCACCAATGACGTTGGTTGTAGCGTAACCACTTATTACAACCTTTTTGTAAGTACTACTCCTGAGAAACCAGTCATTACCGCATCAAAAACCAAACTATGCCCAGGGGATGTTTTGGCCCTCAGTACAACTGCCGTTACCACCGGGACATATCATTGGACGGGACCCAACAACTTCTTATCCAGCGATCAAAATCCAGAAATAGTTATAACTGGTCCAGAAAATTCAGGGGAGTATACGCTGACCATTAAAACAGGCGATTGTGAAAGTGAGCCTGCCATACTAACCATACCCCCTATCTTTAAGACACCTGTAGCCGCCTTTGAGACAGACCCGATATTGCAGGCCAAATATGGAGCCCCTATCCCGGTCAATTTCATTAATCTTTCACAAGATGCAGATACGTTTTTGTGGAATTTTGGAGATGGAAACAGGTCAACTGAAAAATCTCCCCAACATACATATACAACTCCTGGAAGTTACGATATAACCCTTACTGCGTCTAATCAGAATGAATGCACCAATAGGGTGACCCAGGGAAAAATAGTAGTCCTTAAAGATGCTTCTATATCCATACCCGGGGTTTTCTCTCCAAATGGGGATGGTATAAATGATCAATTTCAGGTTGGTATAGTTAACCTGAAAAGTTACTTCATAACAATCGTGAACCGCTGGGGTATAAAGGTATTTCAAAACTCCAGTATCCTTTCCAACTGGGATGGGAAACTCAGGGGAGAAGATCTTCCTGTTGGTGTTTATTACTATGTGATAAATGCAAGGGACATCACCAATAAAAACATCCGGCTAACCGGATCCATCACACTCATCAGGTAAAATTATTTCTTTTCCAGTTTATCCAGTCTTTCCTTTAACGTTTCATTTTCCTTTTTCAGATCAATAAGGTACAAGGTCAGCTCCTCTATCTTCTTCAATAATTTTGAGTCCATTTCGCCCAGGTCTAAACCTTCTTTTTTGACTTCAGCCGCAGCCGGAACTTCCGGCAAGTGCTTATTTTTCACAATAAATGCTTCCAGCTCTCTTAATGAAAGCATCGGATAGCCCTTCTCAAAAACATAATCCGGCCATTCAGTCTGAGGTTTCACTTTTACGCTTTCAGCAATGATGCCACCGCCTACCGCAAGTTTGTACGCCGATGGAACAGTTGCAGCAAGCAGACCGATACCTACACCGCCATTAAAAAACTTAGTACCCATTATTGTTTCAATTCCCGTTTTATGAACGGCGTTACCATCCAATGTCGTAACTGAACCCTGCACTGCCGTGACGGATGCAGCAGTAGCACCATCGGTAATTCCATATCCCGTTAAAGTAGTTGGCCTACCTTGCAAGTCACTAAAATTTCTCATCGTTATTTGGTTCAAATTGGTTAGGTTGCTGCTGTCCCAAACTTTTCTCCACGCTGAATATGTACCACTATGTCGTGTTCTATATTGAATACCGTCAGTAGCATCCGGACTGTAAGGATAGGCGAGCTGCGTTATGTTACCGATACCTGTTTTGCTAGAATATTCGAATGTAAAAGGATGATAATAAGTTGAAGAACCAAATCCATTGGCAGCATTGCCCCGCAGCAATGTAGGACCAGATCCCGGCTGGGTATTGGTTATATCACTCCAGTCTAGAACACCGGTGGTAGCACCAGTTCCAAATGCGTTGGTCAAATCACTTCTCTGCAGCCTTCTGAGTGTTGGGGCAGCAGTCCCAGTTGCTGGTCCTGCATATACAAGATTTGCGCCGGCAGCAGTTGTTGTTAGCTCCTTTATCGCATTCAATTGGCCCTGTAATTTGCCAAATGCCGCTATTTGGGTATCACTTGGAGATAAGGCATTATCTGCGCCGGCAGCGAATCCGGCAAGAGGCTGGTTCAAGTTGCTAAATGGTAACGTATTCAACTGCGTGGCACTTAAAGTTCCGGTGAAAGCTGTATCAAGAGAAACTGACCAGCCAGTTGAAGCAACGCCAACAGTGGCTGCCCTGAAAGATGCCTGAACTTCATCGATACTCACAGCTACATAGCGCCACGTACTGGTCAAATCTCCAATATAAATTGCCGGTGTTGTTCCATCTGTATACCATCTTACCGGATAGCTGGGGGCATTGTTTCCTGTAAAGGTAGCTGAATAACCATTACCCATGTTAGAACCATAACATGTAATCAAGAATTCTGTTGACCGATTATTAGTATTCGTCGCATCATACTGAAACAGTGTTCCCTTTATGGCGTACATTACGGATACATTGGATGGTAATTTTATCTTGATTACTCCGATGGTTGTAGGAGCTCCTTTGAATTGTCCTCCTGGTGGATTAGATATCTTTAATATTTTAAGATCACTTCCATTAGTCCCAGTTTCGTATCCGGAATATAAGGTCCCTGCGCTGGTCAGTCTCAGTCCTGAACCCAGCGGAGTGAGCGGCTGAAACTGGTCCGTGGCCCATTCTCTTGAAGCCACAGTCTGCCAGGTACTAAAAGTAGATGCGCCCGTGCCCACTCTATATTGAAGTGCGTCCGTTGATGTTCCGGCCTTATCGAATTCAAAATAACCTAAGGCTGTACCGTTTGCTCTTATGAACCTTATCCCACCCCCTATTTCTGATGGATAATTGGTGCTACCCGTTGTGTGTACATTAGGGAATAATCCAGCATCCCCTATAGCATTGGCATCTAAAAACGCATTGGACGCGCCTTTACTTAAAGAAGCCAGACTTATATTATTGCCTCCGCTTAATACGATATTCCCGGGAGTAGCACCCAATGACAGGGTCTGATTAAAAGATGATGAAGCTATTTTTTCAACATTGCCATTGGTGTCATTTCTTGTCAAAATACTATATCCACCAGCAGAAGTAACGGGAGCCGCCGTCAAAGTAAGTCCCGCAGCAGAAAAGTTTCCTGCCGGACTCACATTGCTTACAACTGTTCCCGCACTGTTTTGCCATTCTTGTATATTGGCTGATTGAGTAGGAGAAAATGCTCTGGCAGTAATGGCTTTAAAATTATCCTGTTGAGGCTGTACAAAAATAGCTGTACCAGCAGCTGGTAAAGTTCCGAATCCTGTTTGACCTGCAAAGTAATTATAAGCACTTCCGTTCGCATAAAAGTTATATCTACCTGTTGCTTGTGGTATACTGCTATAAAATCCATAATTATTAGTTGCACCTGTTAGTGTCGCAGCCGCTACAAATCCATATTGATTAGTTACAGAACTTCCAGCGCCAAGCACATTCTGATTTGCAGCATAATGTTGAAGATCAGTAAGCGCAAAAGAAGTCGCCTCAGTCCCTAAACTTGTTCTAAACCCAAAAGCCGTAGTAGTTACATCGCTCATTATGGTTGAGTTGGTGTAGTTACCGTACGCTGTTGTACCTCCTGTAATATTAAGATTATTGTAAAGATTGATTACACTTGAACTTGTTGGACCTATTCTTAGTTTACCTGATAACGCAATTGATGTGCCAGTTAAACCTCCCGTAAGTGTTCCGCCTGTTAATGGTAAGTATGTTGCTGATACGTGTGTTCTGGACTCTGCTTGAAACCATGAGCCCCAAGCATTAGACAATCTTCTTCTAAACCAAAAACTATCTTCCATCCCATTATGACCATACATCTGAAATGTATTGTCCGGTGAATTTAAAGATGCAGTATACAATACCCCACCTGACCCAATTACTGTTGGTAAGTTTGTTGAGGCAGAATTACCATAAGTAATATTAGTTTGGAATACTGTATTTGCATCTAAGACAGATACAGTCAACTTACCACCGCTGGTTGGTAATAAACCTACTGTCGCAACATTCATTACCAGGAAATTTGTCCCATCATAATAAACTGCATATATCTTATTAGCAAGGAGATCATCACTGACCAGTGCTGTATTAATGTCTTTTACCAGGGCTTTTGCGCCTAGACCATTTAAATTCAGTGTAGAGGCCCCCGTATTTGCTGTAGTGATCTTAATGTAAAACACTTGCCCGGTGCTATACGCAACTATTGCCGGCGATATAGCTGCTGTGTAAGTATTTGCACCTGCTGCAGTCGCCGCATAAAGCTTCGCCCCCGACTGATCAAGGTATTTAGATCCCTGGAGTGCCAGGGGTGTCGCAAACTTGGCATCGTCAGTCCCGGCGTTAAGTTCTGCAGAAGTGGCCTTTACCTGTCCATACGCAGTATTCATAGCCAGTACGGCCAACAGAGAGAGCAATATTCTTTTCATATGCCAATTTAGATTACAGCAGCATTAATTATTTTTTTATTGTTTTGATATCTTCATTTAGCTTACCTACCATTTCAGCCAATTTCTTTATTTCCTTGTCTTTTTCAATCAGATATAATGTCAGTTCTTCTATTTTTTGCAGGAGTTTCACATTCATTTCCCCCAGGTCCAAACCTTCCTTTTTGACATCAGCTGCAGCCGGAACATCCGGCAGGTGTTTGTTTTTAAGAATGAATTTCTCAAGGTCGCCCAGCGAAAGCATTGGATATGCCTCCTCAAAAACATAATCAGGCCATTCTGCATAAGGTTTAACTTTTACGCTTTCAGCAATAATACCGCCGCCAACAGCAAGTTTATAAGCTGAAGGAACGGTGCCTGGCGGAATACCTATACCTACAGCGCTACTAAATGTCTTGCTACCGGTTACCGTTTCGGTTAGATTACCGTCTTTGTGAACAGCAGTATTGTTCGCAGTATTAATTGCTGTTTGAGTTGCTGTGCTTACAGGCTTACTGGCATCTGGGGTGTTGTCTACGCTTCCCAAACCAACTGCCGCTTTAGTTAGTGACAAGGAGATCACCGGAGTGGTCCCTGCGTTTGAAATGCTCCAGGTTTGACCGGTTCCATTGGTGGCAGATATTGTAGTTAGTGTTCCTGCATCGATAATTCCGTAACCAGCTAGAGTTGTAGGTTTACCTTGCAAATCGCTAAAGTTTCTTGTCGCCAACTGGTTTAGATTGGTAAAGTTGCTGCTGTCCCAGACTTTCCTCCATGTCGACCAAGTGTTGTTATATCTCCATCTCCAGGTGATTCCATCCGCTGCACTCGGGTTATATGGATAGCCGATTTGGGTCAGATTACCACTGCCAGTCTTACTGCTATGCTCCATTGTAAATGGGTGATAATAAGTACTGCCTCCAGGTCCGTTAATCGAGGCTCCAGTAATCAAAGTTGGTGAGAAACCTGGTTGTGTGTTAGATATATCATTCCAGTCCAGTACTCCTGATGTAGTAGCCGCCCCAAAAGCCTCTTCGATATCACTCCGTTGCAGCTTTCTAAACGTTGGGGTCGCTGTTCCGGTTACCGGGCCCGCGTATACAACATTAGCAGCAGCGGCTGTTCCTGTTACCGTTCTTATTGCGTTCAATTGTCCTTGTATCTTACCAAAAGCAGCGATCTGGGTATCACTTTGAGACAAAGCATTATCCGCTCCGGGGGTGAACCCCGCCAGGGGCTGGCTTAAGTTACCGAATGGCAGCGTATTCAATTGTGTTGCAGCTAAAGTTCCGGTAAAAGCCGTTTCCATGGTTACAGCCCAGCCAGCAGCGGCAAGATCTATGCTTGCACCATTGAATGAAGCCTGGACTTCGTCTATACTAACTGCGGCATAACTCCATGTGTTCGTTAGTTCTCCAATATAAATTGCCGGAGTTGTTCCATCTGTATACCATCTTACAGGATAATTTGGTGCATTGTTTCCTGTAAAAGTAGCTGAGAAACCGTTAGCCATTGCTGAGCCGTAGCAGGTGATCAAAAATCCTGTTGACCTATTATTTCCATTAATGCCATCGTATTGAAATAAGGTACCTTTTATGGTATACATGGCGGCAGCATTAGACGGCAATTTAATTTTAATTGCCCCGGTTGTTGCGGGAGTCCCCTTAAACTGGCCACCGGCTGGATTAGATACCTTCACCATCTTTGTTCCGCTTCCGTTTACCCCAGTTTCATATCCCGAGTGTAAAGTCCCTGTACTTGTCAGTGTAAGCCCAGAGCCTAAAGTTATATCCTGCGCAACACCGCTTCCTGCCGCATACCGGCCCAGTAACTTATTATTGGCCACAGGAGCCAGAGGCTGAAACTGACTTGCTGCCCATTCTCTTGAAGCTATGGTTTGCCAGGTACTAAGCGTAGATACGCCAGTACCTACCCTATAATGAAGTGCATCAGCAGATGTCACCGGTTTATTGAATTCAAAATAACCAACAGCAGTATTATTTACTCTTATAAATCTTATTCCACCTCCGGTTGCTGTAGGATAGTTAGTACTTCCCGTGGTTTGTACATTAGGAAATAATCCAGCATTCCCGATAACATTTGCATCTAAAAAAGTATTAGCCGCACCCGTACTTAAGGAAGCCAGACTGACATTATTGCCTCCGCTCAATATTATATTTCCCGGAGCAGTCCCCAATGACAATGTCTGGTTAAAAGCACCGGATGTTGTCTTCTCGATAGCCCCTGTTGTCGTATTCCTTGTCAGCACATCATACGTTCCTGCTGACGTTACCGGAGCCGTGGTCAAAGTCACTCCTGCAGCAGATATATTACCAGCAGGAGTAATTTGGGCAACAGCAGTTCCTGCACTGTTTTGTACCTCCAATAAATTTGCTGACTGCGTAGCACTAAAACCTTGTATCACTACACCTTTAATTGCATCAGTTGCAGGTTTGACTGCTAATTGCGCGGACAAGGCACTTCCCGTCCCTACAGAAGTGGGGCCGGCCAGATAATTTTGAGCTGTACCATCCATAAACAAATTGTACCTGCCTCCACCGGAAGGTATGCTGCCCCGAAAACCATAGTTACTTGTCGCACCTGTTAGCGTAGCCGGCACCCAAAAACCCGTTTGAGCAGTTACAGTAGATCCAGCCCCAAACACACCCTGTTGCGCGGTAAAATGATTGAGATTAGGCAAGGTAAAAGTGGCCGCCTGCGTTCCAATATAAGTACCGAACCCATATCCCTGGACTGTGACCTCACTGCCAACTGCACCAGCCAGCAAACTACCGTAAGCGGTAGTGCCGCCGCCTATCGTTCTGGAATTGTAAAAACCCACGCTAGGATTAATTGGGATACCGCCCAAAGCAACACTACCTGTGGGGCCAACAGCAAACTGCTGAGCCCCGGCACTATTCTGTACCTCAAACACGTTCGCACTTTGCGTGGCGCTATTGCCCTTTATGATCAGTCCTTTTTTTGCATCATGACCTGTAGACACCTGAACCTTTCCGGCAGGTGAATTGGTACCAAAGCCAGAATCTCCATTAAAGTAATTCCATGCTGTACCATTAGCATAAAAGTTATACCGGTTCGTACCTGATGCTATGTTACCATAGAAGCCATAGTTATTGGCCGCACCAACCAGGGACGATTCCGCGACAAATCCCATTTGCGCGTTAACAGTAGAACCAGCACCAAAAGCTGACTGTGAAGCGTAATAATGAAATATAGCAGGCACTGTATATGTTCCTGCCGCAGTTGTACCGATAGTTGAATTATAAGTTGCAGCGACGCTCACATCCGACTGAATCTGCCCGGCATTGACAAAACCATAGGCGAGTCCGCCGCTCGCAGCACCAGATAAATTCCTCGTGTTAAAAATCCCGGCATGGGGATAAGCCACTGAGCCAATGCCCAATCCTCCGCCAATAGATCCATTTCCGCTCAAAGTTAAATTAGAAGCAGAGGCAACAGCATTCAGCACCTGGAAATTTGTACCATCATAGTAAACCGGATAAACCTTACCAGCAAGCAGGTCGCCGCTGACCAGTGCCAGGTTCCCATCCTTTACAAGAATCTTGTAACCAAGGCCATTCAGGTTAAGCGCGGATGCACCAGTGTTTGCAGTAGTTATTTTAATATAAAAAACCTGTCCTTCCGCATAAGCTGTTATAGCCGGAGTAATACTGGCCGTATAATTATTAGTACCAGTTGTAACAGCCGCCTGCTTCGCACCTGACTGATCGAGATATTTTGATCCCTGTAATGCCAGTGCAGTCGCAAACTTGGCATCATCAGTTCCCGCATTAAGTTCAGCAGAAGTTGCCTTTACCTGACCATAAGCAGTATTCAAAGCCAGAGCGGCAACCAGAGAGAGTAAAATTCGTTTCATATGTCAATTTAGAACTTAAGGGTTCAGTTTATTTTTAATCATTTTTATATCCTCGCTCAACTCCTTCACCCTTTCAGAGAGCAATTTTATTTCTTTATCTTTTTCAGAGAGCTTTTTTATTTCCTTATCCTTTTCAATAAGATACAAAGTCAGTTCCTCTATCTTTTGCAGGAGTTTCGCATTCATTTCGCCAAGGTCCAGACCTTCTTTTTTGACTGCAGCAGCAGAGGGAACATCCGGCAGGTGCTTATTCTTAATAATGAATTTTTCAAGATCACCAAGCGAAAGCATCGGGTAGTCCTTTTCAAACACAAAATCCGGCCATTCAGTCTGAGGTTTAACCTTCATGCTTTCAGCGATGACAGCACCGCCCACAGCAAGTTTATAGCTACCTAATTTGCCTGGATCACTTAGACTGATACCTACACCGCCGTTTAAAAACTTGGTGCCCGTTATCGTTTCGGTGCCTGCTTTATGAACCGCATTACCGTCCAGTGTAGTTAGGGACGCCTGAACTGCTGTAACAGAAGCGCTCGTCGCTCCGTCGGTAATTCCATATCCTGTTAATGTGGTTGGCTTACTTTGTAAATCACTAAAATTCCTGGTGCCAAGCTGGTTCAGATTATTCAAATTGCCTGAATGATACAGTTCCTTCCAGGTTGTAAATGATCCATCGTTCTTTTGTGTACGAAAGGCTATACCACCACCCGTTGTAGTGCTATGGCCCCAACTGTAATTCAGTTGCAAATTACCAGTCGTCGATGTCGAGTATGGAAAGGATATTAATCCTCCATATCCAGCAGTTCCCGTAAAATAGCCATTCGAAAGCCAGCTGCTGCTATAGTAGCTAGCTGTATGTCCATTTAAAAAAGTGTTAGCATCTGTTCCGCCCGCTGAATTAGGAGCTGAAAGCGCCCTAAAATTTGTAGAAGAATAAGCATCGGTAATCCCGTAACCTACCAGCGTTGTTGGCTTTCCAGTTACACCTGTCCATGGGACATCTAAAGCGCTGGAAGCTATTTTCTCAACTACGCCAGTAGTGCTGTTGTGTGTCAGAATGTTATAAGCTCCTGCCGACGTAGCCGGTGTCGTACTCAATGTCAGATTTCCCGCAGCACTCAAAGACATTCTGCTCACCGATCCAAATTTCCAGTTCTGAATATTACCTGTTGAAGTAGCGTTAGAATTCACCACACTCAACACATCTACTGCATCAGCAATGCTTCTGCTTATTACAGTTCCGGTAGCATTTACTGAGACCATTGCGTTGTTGGAACTCACCGTGTTCGCCAAAGCAGGTGCATATACCGTATTGGTACTAAATATAGATCCACCGTTACTTATACCACTAATCACGGTGCCTGCGCTATTTTGAGCCTCCAGAAGATTACTTGCTTGTGTAGGACTAAATGCCTTTACAACGATCCCTTTGATCGCATCTGAAGCTGGAACCGTTGCCAATTGAGCAGACAATGCCGAACCAGTACCGATGCTTGTTGGGCCTTTTAAATAGTTTTGTGCTGTTCCATTCATGAAGAGATTGAAGCGACCACCCCCTGAAGGAATATTACCATAAAAACCGTAATTGTTATCAGCTCCTACTAAGTTGGCTTCAGCATAAAAACCAAACTGACTAGTCACCGTAGAACCCGCGCCAAATGTACCTTGCGTGGCCCAATTGTGTATGATTTGGTTTACTGTGAAGGAACCGGCTGCAGTCCTTGCAGTAGTTCGGTTATAAGATGCCAATGCGGTTACATCGCTTTGGACCACACCCTGATTTACCGTACCATATGCTGCTGTCCCACCTGTGAGATCCTTGATATTGTTAAAATTAACACCCGTATTTTGAGAGCCTATGGCCAGGCTTCCTGCAAACGTTCCTGAACCAGTAGACGATATCTGGAATACCTGTACTGCTGCGCTTGTTTGTGCCTCAAATAGGTTTCCAGTTTGAGTCGCAGAAAACCCTTTTGCTACAATTCCTTTAGTTGCATCAGTGGCAGGCCTTACAGATAACTGTCCACCCTGGTCATTTAATCCAATTGTGGTATTGCCCGCTAAAAAGTTATTTGCAGTGCTTGCCATATAAAGATTATACCTGTTTGCACCACTGGGAATGCCGCCATAAAAACCATAGTTATTAGTACCTCCAACTAATGTTGCATCCGCCCAAAAGCCTATCTGATTGTTTACCGTACTCCCTGCACCGAAGGTTCCCTGAGTAGCATAATTGTGAATGATATTACTAAGCGTGAACGATGCCGCTGCGGTCTGAGCAGTAGTCCTGTTATATGCAGCAACTGATGTGACATCACTCTGAACTATACCTCTGTTCAAGAACCCATAAGATGAAGCACCACCGCTTAAACTAGTTGCGTTCTCAATTGCAATATTTGAAGCAGGTACTGCACTTAAACCTAATCTGCCCATAATACCACTACCACTGATATTAAAATTGGATGAGCTTTGCAATACACTTGAATTCTGAATATAACCGCCACCAATTCCCGTGATCGCTGCTTTGACAAATGCCGTAGTTGCCAATTGGGTATTGTTTGTTGTTGGATCAGCTGTAGGTGCCGTGGCAGTTCCGTTAATGGTTAAGTTTTTAACCACATTTTTATATGGAAATAGTGTAATATTAGTTCCTGCTGCTGCTTCATCAACAACCGTCCATCCCGTGAAGTTGGCTGCTGTTTCTGCAGGCATACCTTTAGCAAATGCCGAGACTTTAAACCTTGGGAAGTAGGGCTTATCTGCTAATGTGATGCAAACCAACCCACTTTCATTAGACAAATAAATATCCGGTGTGTAAGCCCCCCATGAAGAAACGGAGTTGTTTACAAAAGCATCATTATAGATATAGTAAACAATGTTCAATCCCACAGCCGCAGCAGTCCCATAACAATACCCTTCAATTTTCACATTGACCATCTGGGTACTGTTTGTGTAAGGAAGATTCGTTTTGATCTTCATACCGTTTGCAGGAGTGCCGTTCAAATTGTAGCTCACAGTCTCATAACTCTGGGCATAACAAAACAACCCTGTAAACAGAAGGAATATGGTGAGTAAAGGTTTAGTCAATATGGTGTTGGTTTCCATCTTTTAAGCATTAGTTAAAACTATCTCGTATTTCCTATCTGTCACAACATATTATTTTGTCCTAACCAACATTATATGAGCCCACAACTTCGATTAGAATTGATTTCATAAGGTTAATATCTTGCGGGACAAACTTTATATTCTAGGATCTGCTGATTGGTTGCTGGAAAGAGTATATCATTATTCTTAAACTTTTCACCAGCTATATTTTCAATATAACCACACACATCACAACAAAAGAAAACGTTTGCCCTATTCTTATCGGTTAATAATCTAAGATTATCTATTGGTAACACTTTACATTCACGATCTGTCTTAAACGCGATTATCTCCCACAAAATATCTCTGACATTGTGAACGACATTCTCTAGGTTCTCAAGTGGCATCTTTAAAAAGTTAGTATTTATTAATTCGTCAAAATCATACCAAAGAGGATCAAATAAATGATCCCGAATATCTATGTTCTCAAAATATGAAATATAATCAAGGTACATTTTTCTTATTTCACGATCCTTAGTTTCCTTTAAGCTACTGCTCCAATTCATCATCTCTACGTAGAATTTTTTTGGCATTATCGACCCGCTACGTTGCCTAATATCACTTTGTATTATTGCAAATTCGTTTAGATACTTTTTTCTCATTATTTTACCGGATATGTTGTTATTAGGTTGCCTGCCTTATCTGTTAATACTTGTAATCGCGATGTTGGCACTCCACCTTGTTTTAGAGAAGTCGTACCAATAGTTTTGCCAACATCAATAGTTCGAACATATTGTCCACCATCTATTGCAGTTACAGGAGCTTTCACAACAGGTTCGCTCTGAAGAATTGATTTTAACTCATCTTGTGCGATTGTAAAAACAGATCTATTATAACTAACTGCTCTGTCAAAATGGCCTTCGACAACATGTTTAAACCCTGCAGATACTGGTTGCCCTGTGGAGCTTCTCAATGGGGTAAATCTAGTTCTTCCATTTGCTACATTAATTCTAGATCGAACAATTCCTTGTTCAACCGTTGGAGGAACGGAATTTAACATTGGTGTTTCAGCCTTCATTAATGGCCCTATAACTTTGCCTAATTTGCGAGTAACAATTAATGCAAAAATACCCTCATAAGTATGGGGATTTGTAACGGCAGCTTTTAAATCTTCCCCTTTCTGTCCCCAACTGGTATTTGTTGTCCAATCATATGCACCTACAACCGTGGTTTTTGCACCATCATATATTCTACCATAGCCTTTTCCCTTAAAGAAAATGTTTGGTATAGGATTCATATTTATGCTCATCTCGACCATATCAACCGCTCCATTATAGAGCGACATTGCAGTATTTACTACAAAGGTATTGGTCTTAGTTTCTAAACCATCATCTTTATAATAGTCGAGGAGATTCACTTTTCCTTTGCTAAAATCCGCTTCTTTCCCATCTAAATCGCTAGCTTGAATTGGTGTATTACTTGAGAACTGATATGGTGTTAACTCCGGATATTGTTTCTGCAAAGGATCCACACTCAAAAACTTCCCTATCCTTGGATCATAAATCCTCATTCCATAATCCTGTTGGTTACCTGTGCCTTTTCCTACATCATTATCATTTTCCTTACCATTAAAACCATAGCGATAAGCAGTCGAGCTCGAGCTCCTTCCCGGCTGAATCACACCAAAAGGATAATAATCCTGGGCACTCAGCACAGACGGCGTCCTCATGCCATCTGCACCTACCGAATCCTTATCTGTAATTACCGCCAGCACATTGCCCAAATGGTTCGTCAGCTCATAGTTCTTCTTGTTAGCGGAATT
>NZ_DATHGC010000171.1:0-11497 GCF_035317785.1 Pedobacter sp.
TGAAGACTTTGTTGCCATACTGGTAGGAAAAGAACAGGTTCACATCAAAGCCTTTGTAAGAAAAGTTATTGGTCAGTCCGCCGAAGAAATCCGGGATCAGGTTGCCCATCAGCTGTCTGTCGGCGGTCGTCACTGTTGTACCTGTGGTGCCGTCGGCATGCTGGAATATCGCATCACCGGTCTGCGGGTCCACGTACAGTTGTTTGTATAGCCAAAAGCTACCCAGCGGTGCGCCTTCTTCTGTACGTCTGTATTCCCGGGCCTCAAATGTGATCGGGCTCACCAGCTTTTCTGCCCGGTTCACATTTCTGGCAATGTTAAAATTAGCCGTCCATTCGAAATTTTCTGATTTGATGATGTTTCCGTTAATGTTCAGCTCTATCCCCTTGTTGCTCACCTCTCCCGCATTGGCCAGGGTACTGGAATACCCGGTGGACTGCGGTACAGGCAGGTACAATAAAGCATCTGTGGTGTATTTGTAATAGGCATCCAGATTGATGAACAGTTTATCTTTGAACAAACCCAGATCAAGACCCAGGTTATAGGTTGTGGTTTTTTCCCATTTCAGATCAGGATTTTCCAGTTGTGCCGGAGCTACGCCGGGTTTAGGTCCGCTGGTTAGATTGTCAGGATATGCCGCGGATCCCGACCAAAGACCCAGGGCAGCATAATCGTTGATGCCGTTCTGGTTACCTGCTGAACCTGCACTTAGTCTGAGTTTCAGCTCAGAAATGGTTTCTACGTCTTTAAGAAAGGACTCTTGTTTTACCCGCCAGGAAGCACCCACACCAGGGAAATATCCCCAGCGGTTGTTGGCTCCAAACTTAGATGAGCCATCGGCCCTCAGTACAGCTTCCAGGAAGTATTTGTTGTCCAGGCTATAGTTTAACCTGCCAAAGAAAGAAGCCAGGGTAGATTTGGACCTGCGCTGATCTGCTGTACGCACCGAAGCAGCCGAGGTCTGCTGAAAGGAATTGTTGGGAAAACCCTGTCCGACTGTCTGTGAGATCTGGATGTCGGTGGTCTGAATACTGTTACCAAACAATGCGGTAATGTTTTGTCTGGCATTTAATGCTTTGGTATACGAAAGTGTTTGTTCGTTCAAAAATATGGTACTGGTGGTATGCACATCTTTTCTGTAGCCGAGCGGGTTGGGCGCTCCGCCGATGATCGTCTGATCGTTAAAGAACTCACGCTCATCGTAGGAATTGTAGTCGAGTCCGACCGAGGTCTTAAATTTTAGTCCGGGTATGATGTCATACTCCGCAAACTGGTTGCCGATGTACCGGATACTTGTGGTAGAAATGTTGGTGATGTCTGTATTGGTCAGGTTGTCTATGTTTTCATAGATAGAGCCCCTGGCTGGTGTGCCGTCTGTATTGAGGAGAGGTAAATAAGTCGGGTGGTGCAATGCAGCCAGTAAATGTCCCGCCTGCTGCCCTGCTCCGCCCCTTACCTGCTGGCGAAAGGTCCTGTAGGCACCATTGCTGGAACCCAGTGTGATCTTGTCGCTGAGTTTACTGTCAAGGTTCAGCTTAAAACTTCCCCGCTGGAAATCAGCAGGTTTTAGGATCCCTTCCTGGTCGGTATAACCGGCGCCAATATTGTAGCGGATCTTTTCGCTTCCGCCCTGGATACTGAAATCATAATTACTCACCTGTGCAGTTCTGAACACCCTGTTCAACCTGTCGTAGGTCTGCTGGTCTTCCGGGTTTCCGCGGCCGGGCACACCATTGATGATTTCTGCAGCCGGACGAAATGGGCGATTTGCATAAGTCTGATTCAGGCTCGGCTTGTCTATACCGGAATTGATCCACTGTTCATTGACCAGGGCCGCATGTTCCGGTCCTGTGGTCAGTTTCCAGAGCCTGTCCGGATCGGCCTTTTGCCAGCCATGTGAAATTTCCAGGTTGTATTTTGTACCTCCGGAATTGTAATTGCCGCGTTTAGTGGTGACGAGAATAACGCCGTTTGCTCCCCTTGAACCATAAATGGCTATGGCACTGGCATCCTTTAGGACTTCTATACTTTCTATGTCGGCAGGATTGATATCCGCCAAAGGCGAAGTTCTTTTGCCTCCGAGATCTAAGGTAGAGAGTGAATTGTTGTTGACAAAGACACCGTCGATAACATATAATGGTTCATTACTGGCGTTGATGGATGCGGTACCGCGTACCTGTACTTTCACCCCTTCGCCTGGCGATCCGGAATAAGTGTTGACCTGTACGCCTGCAGCCCTGCCCTGCAGCTGGGCGTCAAAGCTGGCTACCGGAACCTGTTTGGTTTCAACGGCACTGATCTTGGCAACCGAGCCAACAATGCTTTTGCGGGTCTGGGTACCATAACCAACGATAAGCACGTCGTTGAGCTGACTGGAGACTTCTTTGAGTTTTACTGAAATCGGGCTTCCATTGGCAACAACCTCTTTCTTTTCATAAGAGACATGCCGCAGTTCAAGGGTATAAGGAAATTTCTGCCCGGTGATGAAATCAAACCTTCCGTCTTTGTCCGTTTGTACGGAGTGTGTGGTTCCTAATATGTGAACACTTACACCTGGGATACCTTGTTTGGTGAGAGAATCTACAACCTGACCTTTAAGGGTGGAATTGATGAGTGGTATTGTTTGTGCGTTTGAAAGGAATGGCAATAATAGTAATATTACCATACTGCCGGCTAACAGCAGTGTTTTTTTAAACAAGGAGCCGGTACCAAATACGTACCTCCCCTTTTTAAAATTTTGCATAACTTTAAAAAGTTTTAATTAATACTAATCTATTGTTGAAACCAAGGGTCTTCAGTAAGGGATTGGCGTTTCGTACTGATTACCCGAAAATAAAGGCAGGATCTGATCCTGTCTTTATTGTTATATAGC
Source organism: Pedobacter sp. (assembly GCF_035317785.1). GTDB lineage: Bacteria > Bacteroidota > Bacteroidia > Sphingobacteriales > Sphingobacteriaceae > Pedobacter. The sequence continues at coordinate 2,873 of NZ_DATHGC010000171.1, forward strand.
TGGAAATGCTATTGCATGGGACAGCAACAACAGGAAGTCAGGAACTGGAACTTCTTAGATGAGGGCGTAAATTTTTCTTGGTGGCGGTGTAGAATTTGTTTCATCTGTCTAATTATCATTTATACTTTCTGCAACAAATGTAAATGCATTTTTAGTAAAAACAAATTAAATCTATCTATTTAGTAGATTATTATTGCTAAATGGCTTTAATTACCCTGTAACTTCATTTTTATCGTCAAATAGTTCCTTAATAAAATAATAACTGATATATTGGCGGTTCTAAAACCTTGCTAAAAACAAACCGCATTTATTAATTTTTTAATGATGAAACCATACCTGCTTTTACTCTGCTTTACCTTCACCGGTCTCTCGCTGTCTGCACAGGAGAAAGCCGGCAAAAAAAACTCTGGTAACCCGATTTTCCCTGGCTGGTACGCAGATCCGGAAGGTGCTATTTTTGGAAAGGAATACTGGGTCTACCCTACCTATTCGGCTAAATATGAAGAGCAGGTTTTTATGGATGCTTTCAGTTCAAAAGACCTGGTCACCTGGAAAAAACATCCAAACATACTGGAAAAAGCCAATGTCAAATGGGCAAACAAAGCCATGTGGGCGCCATCTATTACTAAAAAAGGCAGCAAATATTATCTGTTTTTTGGAGCAAACGATATTCAGAATGATAATGAGACTGGCGGCATAGGCGTGGCAGTATCCAATAAACCTCAGGGCCCTTTTATAGACCACATCGGCAAGCCACTGATCGATAAGTTTCACAATAAGGCACAGCCGATCGACCAGTATGTGTTTAAAGATAAAGACGGACAATATTATCTGTACTATGGCGGCTGGAAGCACTGCAATGTGGTGAAACTGAGTGATGATTTTAAAAGCGTCGTGCCATTTGCCGACGGCACTTCTTATAAGGAGATTACCCCGGAAGGTTATGTGGAAGGGCCTTTCATGTTCATCAGAGAAGGCAAATATTATTTCATGTGGTCTGAAGGCGGCTGGACAGGCCCAAATTATTCTGTAGCATATGCCATAGCCGATTCACCAATGGGGCCTTTTAAACGCATTGACAAGATCCTGAAACAAGATCCTTCTATAGCAACAGGAGCTGGCCACCATTCAGTAGTCCAGAATCCTAAAACAAAAGATTACTTCATCATTTATCACCGCAGGCCATTGGGAGAAACCAATGGAAATCATCGTGTGACCTGTATTGACAAGTTGGAATTTGATGAAAACGGACACATTAAACCAGTAAAGATCACTTTTGAAGGAGTAGCTGCAAGCCCTTTAAAATAAAGGGATGCATGGGGCCTGACAGTTTATATGATACAGAAGATACTGAGCTGCTCGCGAAGCTCAGTGAGGGCAGTAAACCTGCTTTTGACATGCTGTACAACAGGCATTGGAAACAGGTCTTTAATGCAGCTTATAAGCGGTTAAATGATGAACAACAGGCTCAGGACATCGCCCAGGATGTATTTGTACAACTTTGGATCAGGGGTACCAAATCACCGATAGAGAACCTTTCTGCTTATTTACAGGTTGCAGCAAGAAACGGCGTTTTCAAACATTTCGAGAAACAAGGCAAACTGTCCGTGCTGCCCGATGCGATTGAGGAGGTAACAGATGAGCATGACCGTGCGGATGCGGGAATGCTGCACCAGGAATTTTTAAGATCGTTTAATGAACTGGTGGAAACCCTGCCCCAGCAGCAGCGCATCATTTTCAGGATGAGGTTTGAGGAGGACCTGAGCAGTCAGCAAATCGCGGATCAGCTCGAGATCTCTCCTAAAACCGTTAGGAACCAATTGGGCAGGGCGCTCACAACGTTAAGGACTTCGCTCCTTGTGCTGCAGTTTTTATTTATGCTATACCCCGGAAGGTAATTTTTCCGGATCTCATCAGATGAGCAGATTAAAATTGATGAAAAGCATCTGAAACAAAGCCCAGTACTTTCGGCAATGACCCCCTCCAATAAGTCCAGGTATGTCCGCCATCGCGCACACGGTATTCATGAGGTACTTCTTTCTTGCGCATGGCGATGTGTACTAAAGCATTGCCTTCAAACAGAAAATCATCATCACCGCAGTCAATATACCAGCGCACTGCTTTTTTCTGATCATCAGGCATGTTATTAACTAACGCCAGTACACTCTGACGGTTGTAATAGTTAGTGACCGCAGAATCAGCCACGTTAGGATTGTTCCTCGTCAGCGATTTTTTAGCATCTTCTAAACTAAACGGACCTGCGGCTGCACTTAGCGGGCAAGCCGAAGAGAACATTTCCGGATGGTGAAGGGCATAAACAAATGTGCCGCCGCCGCCCATGGATAAACCAGCGACCGCACGCGAGCGTTTATCGGTCTTGGTACGGTATTTCTTTTCAACAAAAGGAATCAGTTCTTTGAAAAAGAAGTCCTCATAATTCCAGTCTCCTTTAACGTCGTTGAAATAACCCCTGCGACCGGTATTTGCATCAGGCATGACAATGATCATGGGCGTTGCTGTACCATCTGCTATGGCTTTATCGCTGATATTTAATACCTCACCAAACTGCACCCACCCGGTCTGATCGTCGCCCGATCCGTGTAACAAATATAACACAGGGTAACTACGGCCCGAGGTTTCGTAATCAGGTGGCAGGTAAATGGCATATTTCCGTTCGCTTTTTAAGATTTTGCTGGGCAGGACCAGGTTGTCGTAGACCTTACCGATCTGGGCAAATGACGCGATAGGCCCCAGTAATAGCAGCGTTGCAGCTGTCGCAAGTAGTTTTTTCATCATGTGGTTATATTGGTTTGACCAATAGCTGAAGCTGCTGGTACAATAAATTTAATATATATTTTCAATTCGAGTGGGCTATTTTCAAATTTCAGACTCATATAGGTATAAAAGGGATAATGAGAGACTTTCATAAACAACATTTTCTAGAGATATTAAAGAAATACAGGAAAAATATTGCTTCAGCTGAGGAAATTAAATTCCTGGAAGCTTATTACGATGTATTTGAAGCAAATGAACCGCTCATTAGTAACCAAAATGAAGCGGACTTCGTTTATTTGAAAGAAAACATTAAAAAAGAAGTTGACCGAAAGATCATTCGTCCAAAAGGAATAGTAAAAAAAATAAGCTGGCTAAAATACACGGCAGCAGCAGCGGCCGTTCTGGTGTTACTTTCTCTTTCCTGGTTTTTCTTTGCAGGTAATAATGAAACTGACCAGGTTGCAAGAATTGACAAAAATATAAGCCCAGGTGGAAACAAGGCCACACTGACACTTGCAGGTGGACAAATGATCATACTAAATGATGCAGCAACGGGAGAAATTGCACGCCAGTCAGGGATCAGCATTACTAAAACTGATGATGGCCAGATTGTCTACAGCGTAGCTGCGGGGGATGGTGAGGTCCTGCAAAACACCATTGAAACGCCAAGAGGCGGGCAATACAGGGTTATCCTGCCTGATGGCACCAATGTATTGCTAAATGCAGCATCTTCACTGGCCTACCCTACCGCATTCAAAGGTGCTGAGCGCTTGGTGCAACTCAACGGCGAAGCTTATTTTGAAGTGGCGAAAAATAAAAATATGCCATTCAGGGTAAGATCAGGGGGACAGACTGTCGAGGTGTTGGGTACACATTTCAATATCAACGCTTATGAAGATGAACGCTCCATAAAAACAACACTAGTTGAGGGTTCCGTTAGAGTTTTTTCCTCCAATGCCTCAAGTCTGCTTTCTCCCGGCCAGCAGGCTGTGCTTAGCAGAAAAGGAGACGGAATTATTTCTATACGCAATGTAAACCTTGACAAAGAGACAGCCTGGAAAAGCGGCATGTTCTCTTTTGAAGATGATGATATTAAATCCGTAATGCGCAGTATCGCCCGCTGGTATGATGTAGATGTTAGTTATAAAGACGATATGTCTGATATCGTATTCTCAGGGGAAATCTTCAGGACGGCAAGGCTCTCGGAAGTATTTAAAATATTGGAACTCAACAATGTTCAACTGGATGTCCATGGTAAAACCATCATTGTTTCTTATGATGATGAAGCCCAAAAGACGCCGGCATCTAAAAAACAACCTTAAAAAGACAAAAAGAAATCATCACTGCAAAATCAATATATATCAACCCTAAAAACCAAAACCAACTAACTGATTATTTCACAAAAAAAAGATTCTGATGATAAGAAAGCTACAATAGATCAAGAACCACAAAAAAGATTTGACTAAAAAACCGGAAGTATCTCACCACTCCCGGTTTTAAAAAAAGGTCAGCAGCCAGATGTTGAGACCGGGCTGCTATTTATTCACTTAATTCTATTCCAAAAGTATGAAATTAACTTTTCTTTACAACCCCGTATTTTCGATGCGGAGGGTAAAGTACAAATTCCTAATAGTGATGAAATTAACTGCTATTTTATTACTGATCGGCACCATGCACCTGGCTGCCGCTAGCTATTCACAAAGTGTGACCGTTTCCCGGAAAAACACCACTCTGGAAACGGTGCTCAAAGACATTAAGGAACAAACCGGCTACCTGTTCTTTTACAGTGGTAAAGTGAACCTTAAAAAGCAGACGCTGGATATTGAATTAAAAAATGCTTCTCTTGAAGGAGCTCTCCAGGCAATTTTGGCCAATCAGAATCTGATTTATAATATTGTCGACAAGACGATCGTAATCAGGAACAAAGAAGTGAATCGTCTGTCAGGTATGCAGATCGACAACATTATGGTGTCAGGCTGGGTAATTGATGCTGAAACGCAGCAAGGCATACCAGGTGTCAACATCTCTTCTAAAACCATTAAGACTCTCAGCGCACGAACCGACAATCAGGGAAATTTCAAATTTATGACCCAGGTTGGTGATGTTATTATCTTCAGTTATGTCGGTTTCAAACCTAAGGAAGTCAACGCCGGCAATGGGACACCACTGCTGATTTTACTTGAAGCCGATGTAAAGACCATCGACAATGTCGTGGTCACAGGTTACCAGACCATTAAAAAAGAAAGTTATACTGGTAATGCAATCACCATGACAGGTGCAGAGCTAAAAAGGATAAATCCACAAAATCTTCTGGCCAGTATTGGGGCATATGATCCCTCATTCAGGATCGTTCAAAACAACCTTGTTGGTTCAAACCCAAACAGAATTCCTTCGATCAATGTAAGAGGTTCCTCTGCCCTGCCAAGCGGGGATGGCGAGGTATTGAGGCGTGATGACTACACCAGCGGAACCAATATGCCTGCATTTATGCTGGATGGCTATGAAGTGAACGTGCAAAAAATATTTGACCTGGACATCAATAGAATTGAATCTGCTACGCTATTGAAAGATGCAGCGGCTACAGCTATTTATGGTTCGCGTGCAGCAAATGGCGTTTTGGTGATCACGACCAAGGCACCCAAAGCAGGAAAGCTAAGGGTAGACTATAATTACGAGCTCAATGTGACCGGTGCAGATCTTTCAGGCTACAATGTGTTAAATGCAAGGGAGAAGATGGCGTATGAACTGCAGGCCGGAATCTATGATGGAGGGCACGAAAAAGTGTCGCAGGACTACCTTAACGAGTTGTATTACCACAATTATGCTAATGTAGTGGGCGGCGTGGATACCTATTGGTTATCACAGCCTGTGCGCACTACGGCCGGACAAAAACATGCCGTAAATGTTGAAGGGGGTTCTGAAACTTTCCGGTATGGCGTTGATGCGCGCTACCAGACACGCCCTGGTGTTATGAAAGGCTCATCCAGAGATCAGTATTCGGGAGGTATGAACTTTGTTTATAACCTCAATAAATTTCAGTTCAGGAATGAGTTAACTGTGATGCAGGTAAAAGCAACAGAATCACCATATGGCGATTTTAAAGATTATGTCAGAATGAATCCTTATTATCCTATGACGGACGCCAGCGGCAGATATCTTCAAGTCATAGATGCCTGGCAAAAAGAAGACGGAAGCTACTCCAATGTATACAATCCCTTATACAATGCCCAACTGAGCAGTTTCAACAGGAATGGTTATTCTGAGATCATTGACAATCTTTCTGCTGAGCTGGAAGTCGCCAAAAACCTGAAGTTGAGGGCACAAATGAGTTTAACCAGCCGTTCATCAACAGACGACAAGTTCATCTCACCACTGAACAGTAAATACTACGAGTACGCCACTGATAAGATCGAGGAAAAAGGAGAATACTACAACGGTCAGCGGAAAGAAACCTTCTGGGACGGGAACATCAGGTTAAACTGGTTGAAACAGCTGGGCGGAAGTGCTTTCAACGTTCTTGGATTGATCAACATTAGAAGTGAGGTTAAAGATGGCAAAGATTTCACTGCAGTTGGCTTCGCCAACGATCGCTTTACCAGCATCGGTTTTGCCAAAGGTTATGCAGAACTGGCAAAACCAAATAGTCAATACGAACAATCCCGGTTATTCGGTTCCTTATTATCCACCAATTACTCCTACAAGAACAAATACCTGGCGGATGCAACCATCAGGATTGATGGATCTTCCAAATTCGGTGTCAACAATAAACTTGCTCCATTCTGGTCGCTTGGCGTCGGCTGGAACCTGCATAATGAAGCTTTTCTGCAAGGAAATAAGATCATTAGTCAACTGCGCCTGAAGGCTACTACAGGCCTCACCGGATCGGTAGAGTTTTCTCCGTACCTATCCAGAACTACCTACCAGTACAATACCGGAAACTGGTATTCGACAGGTATTGGTGCGTCGGTCAACAACTTTGGAAACCAAAATCTATCGTGGCAAAAAACACGCATGACAGATTTCAGTATAGATCTTGGACTTTTCAAGGACAGATTGATGTTGCTGCCAAGGATCTACAGGAAATTTACAAAGGACATTCTTGCTGACATTACCATACCGCCTTCCACAGGATTTCTTTCCTACAAGGAAAACCTGGGTGATATGGAAAACAAAGGTGCCGAGTTGGGCATCCGTTGGGAAGCCCTGCGCAAGCAAGATTTTTCTATCAACCTTAACGGCAGTTTTGTGGCCAACAGAAATAAAATCTTAAGGATATCCAATGCCTTGAAGAAATATGAAGACAGGGCCAACGAAGTGCAGACCGAAAATCCAACACCCGACAAACCGGGTTACAGGGGCATACCCCTTCTGCGGTATAGAGAAGGCCAATCTATCAATACCATCTATGGCGTGCCTTCGCTGGGGATCGATCCTGAAAACGGTCGCGAGCTTTATGTAAAGCGTGACGGAACCCTCACCTACGATTATGACCTGAGAGACTACGTACCAATCGGAAATCCTGACCCCAAGGTGGAAGGTTCATTTGGGGGATCATTCAGATACAAAAGCTGGAACCTGTTCACCAATTTCAGGACCTATTTTGGCGGTCAGACTTATAACCTCACCCTGGTTCAGCGTGTGGAGAATGCAGATGCGAAATACAATGTAGACAGACGCGTATTTGAAGAAAAATGGAAACAATCAGGCGACCATGTTTTCTATAAAAACATAGCAGACCTTGGTGAGACCCAGGTAAACTCAAGATTTATTCAAGACGATAATCTGCTGAATCTGGAAACCCTGCAACTGTCATATGATCTGAATCAAAAATTCGCAAAAAGGTTATCGATGACCAATCTAAATTTTACGTTGACCGCCAACGACGTGGTTCGCTGGTCCTCAATTAAAGAGGAACGGGGAATTGATTATCCTTTTGCCAGGAGCATCACATTTGGAATAAGGGCCGGTTTTTAGGCTTGTCAATTATTTATATGGATATTATAAAATATAAGAATATGAACAAAATATTATTAATCGGTCTGATTCTGTTCACAGGATTATTCAGTTCATGTAAGAAATGGCTGGATGTTCAACCGGAATCGGAGATTGCTGAACCTGTACTGTTTTCAACAGAAAGCGGATTTATGGAGGCGATAAATGGAATCTACAATAAAGCGAATACGGAAGAACTATATGGTAAGGAACTTACTTTTGGGACTCCTGAAGCACTCGCACAAAATTATTCTATGCGGGATGATGGTCAGGACTACAGACAAACAACCCTTTACAACTACAATGATGGCGATTTCATTAAACGCAAAGACAAGATCTGGGCCGGCCTCTATTCGTCCATTGTCAATTGCAACCTGGTACTCTCCAATGTAGATGCAAAGAAAAATCTATTTACAGGTGTAAATTACCAGATTGTAAAAGGAGAAGCACTGGCTTTAAGGGCATACATGCACTTTGACCTGTTACGCCTCTTTGCTCCGTCTTACCTGAGTGGTTCTGCTGCACAAGGCATTCCTTATGCTACAAAATACACAAAAGACCCTACACCTATGAGCACCGTCTCGGCGGTAGTGGATTCGCTAATCAAAGACCTGGAAGCAGCCAAGAAATTATTGGTCGTTGACCCAATCAGAAGCTCAGGGTACAGGGTAGGTTACCCAACAGTAAAAGATACGACCATTACTACAGAAGAAAAATCACCTTTGCTCTTTCTTCAAAACAGAAGGCACCGCCTGAATTACTTTGCTGTGTGCGGTGCCCTTGCCCGGGTTTATCTTTACAAAAATGACAAATCTAATGCGCTCCTCAATGCAAAGGAAGTGATCGATTCCAAGAAAT
>NZ_DATHGC010000172.1:0-31289 GCF_035317785.1 Pedobacter sp.
GTCTGAAAACATGGGGTGAGCCTTCCGGAGTAAGATAAAGCACATCGGCGACAGTATTTCCCTGCTGCAGAATATATTGGGATCTTGATAAATAACGATGATAATCACCTACCATTGACCACCAGGTCTGGCTCCTGTCCCAATGCACACCATAAGGTCCCATTGTCATTCCCGGTTTTAAGGAATCAGGCAGCATCTGGTTTTGAAAAGTATGAAAAACAAACCTGTTTATTCCCGTAGCAAATGCCCAGTCGCCCTGGTTTTTCATGGATGCAGGATGCTGTTTCCAGCCTTCACTGCTTTCTGCAGTAAATGCCTCTGCCGGCACCAGGGACCGGCCATTCACATGGGCAATCGATGCAGCTTCAATGCAGCTAAATGAAGTATTATAACCAAACTCCGCGCTCCAGAATTCACACATAGGCACATCGGCCACCGCGCCCAGTTCCAGGTCCGCATTGGGGTTCATGTCATAAGGTTCAATAGACAGGCTCATTCCATTGCGGTGAGCATATTTTTTAACGTATCCCGCATGATTTTCCAATACCAGTTCCTGTGAAGTTTGCCTTAGATCCCATAAAAAGCGTTCACTTATTTCCACGCTCTCCACTACATTCCCGGCATAAACAGGATAATAGGGAAGTGGATCGTATCCTCTTCTTTTTATAAATTCTTCTCTAAAATGCCCGGTCCAGTTCTGGGCACCCATTTCCCAGCTGTCCATGTGCAATCTCTTCAATCCGCCGCTTCCGCCGGCGGCCTTCTTCCCGATCTTGTTCAGCAAGGTACCGATGTACTGATCCAAATGATGGCTGATGGCCAGCGTGTCAAACTTGTCTGCCTCAAATCCCAAGCCCGGATATGGTGCCGGCCGGGTAACCGCACCGTTATTGCGCAGTCCGTATCTGACAATAGTCCATTTGCCATTTGGTACATCCCAGTCAAGTTCGCCATTTGCCTGAAGTTTACCGGTCAGGTCTATCACCTTTTCCTTAGAAATGACCGAACTGGCAGACACAACTTCAAAGTCCGTCAGCGACGGCAGGTATTGTTTGACTCCCTTAGCGGAAGAATATGGCGCACGGTAATAAAGTGCTTTCTCTTCTACATCTTTTATTTTCGCTGGGGATGATGGTGTTGGGTAAGCGAGCACAGCTACGTCCTTATAAAAATCATTCCATTGCTTTTTTAGCTCCTCTGTAAAGCCCCCCTCACCAAAATAGGGCGGCATAGGTTTTGGCACAGGCAGCATGATCTTCTTTTTATTGTCGCCATCAACCTGAACAGCCGCAGCAACCAAATGCTGCATAGATTCAGATGCTTTTACCCAGGGCCCGCCGCTTCCCGTCCAGCCCGGACCTATGCCCAGGGTCATTTCAATGTTCAGTCTTTCACATTCTTTAACGGCATGAACAAAAAGTTCCTGCCATTGCGCACTCAAAAAATCAACTTTTCCTCTGGGCACACCAACATTGACCTCAAGAAACACAACACTGCTGAGCCCGGCCTTTTTCATCGATTCCAGATCTGCAGTTATGGATTCCCGGTTCAGGTTCCCGTCCATAAAATACCAGTAAACACCAGATTTGGCTGAGTCCGGTGGATTCAAAAATCCGGACTTCAGATCTTTGGCAACCACAGCAGACGGTTTAACTTTTTTACTGCAGCCTGCTGACCAGCACACGCAGACTGCAATAAGCAAAAAGTAGAATAGCTTTCTTTTCATAACCCAATTGTCTTTCCTTGCAAAAAGGATCCATACAAAACTTTTTAACGAATATTCAGTTTGAAGCTAAATATAGTTTATTTTTACATACCTGATTTATAAAGTTCAACTATGAAGTTCAACCCCTTAGCCTTTATCATCAACATCGCTATACCACTTATAATCGGGACCGCTGGCGGCTTTTTTACCGCCCATTCTGTTAAGACCTGGTACCCTACACTGGCAAAACCTGCGTTCAATCCGCCCGACTGGATCTTTGCACCGGTATGGACTACACTGTATATTCTCATCGGGATCTCAGCCTACCTGATCTGGCAGAAAAGAAAAGAGATTGTGCATTTCCCGCGCACGATTGCCATTTATCTCATGCAGCTGATCTTAAACCTGATGTGGTCTTTCATTTTCTTTTATGCCCGTCAGATTGGTGTCGCGCTTGTCGAAATCGTGCTGCTTTTGGTCATCGTCATCATCAACGCCGGGGTATTTTACAAAATCGACAAAACTGCAGGACTGTTGTTTGTTCCATATATACTATGGGTTGGCTTTGCTACCCTCCTTACTGCGAGCATCTTTAGCTTAAACTAACCATAAACCCCGAAGATGTGATCCGTATAATGAAACTGCTGATACTTGTCCTTACCCTTTTTGCATTGCCCCTGTATGCTCAAAAGGTTGGATTGGTATTGAGTGGCGGCGGAGCCAAAGGGTTGGCACACATTGGCATTATAAAAGCACTTGAAGAGAACAATATCCCAATAGATTACATTACCGGCACCTCTATGGGAGGTATAGTAGGCGCCATGTATGCAGCAGGGTACTCACCCGACCAGATTGAAATGGTGGCCCTGAGCACAGATTTTCAGGATTGGGTAAGCGGCAGGTACAACAGCGATTTCAGTTTCTTTTTTCAAAAGAAAAGCACAAACCCGTCTGTGCTTACCGCCAAGCTGTCTGTAGATTCCAATCTCAGGCTGAGCTTCCGGTCTAACCTGATCAATGATATCCCATTAAATTTTGCGCTGATGGAGCTGTTTTCACAGGCCTCTGCCATTGCAAAAGACAATTTCGACCACCTCTTCGTTCCCTACCGCTGTATGGTTTCAGATGTATTTTCCCAGACCAGTATCACGGTAGCAAAGGGAAGTCTGGCAGAGGCAGTCAGGGCGACAATGACGGTTCCGCTCATCTACCGTCCCATCAAACTGGACGATAAATATGTATTTGACGGCGGCCTGTACAATAATTTTCCGGCGGATGTGATGAAAAAAAACTTTAACCCCGATATTATCATAGGTTCAAATGTAAGCGCCAAAAATTACAATGAATATCCTAAAAGTGACGATGACCGGCTCATGAACCGGCTCATGAGGTTTATGTTCCTTTCCAAATCTGACTCTACTCTCATTGGGGAAAATGGAATTTATATAGAACCCGATCTTAAAAGCTACTCCGCTACCAATTTCAACCCGGTAGCAGCACTCATCAAACAAGGATATGATGCAGCAATAGCCGAAATGCCGCAAATTAAAGAACGAATAGCCAGAAGGGTAGGTATCAATGAGATCATGCGCCGGAGAAATGTGTTCAACAAAAAGAAGCCAAACCTGGTATTTAGCGGAGTAACGGTAACGGGAGTAAACAACGATCAAAAAAAATATGTAGAACGATTGTTTAAACGCGATAAAAAGGTTTTCGATCTGGGCGACATCAAGCAGGGTTACTATAAACTCGTAGCCGATGAAACCTTTGAGACCGTCTATCCAAAAATAGTCTACCATCCCGCATCAGACAGCTATAATTTTGAGATCGCCGCACGTCCGCAGAAAAGTTTTAAAATAGATTTCGGCGGCAATATTGCGACGCGTCCCATCTCCAACGTTTTTTTAGGAGCACAATACCATTACCTGAACAGGAAGTCCTACACCTTTGGGGCAAGCCTTTATTCAGGGAGATTCTATGAATCGGTTCAGTTAAATGGCAGGATTGATTATCCGTCCCGGCTTCCGTTGTTCCTTGCGGCAGAACTCACCTACAATCACTTTGATTATTACAATACCAGTTCCATTTTTATTGAGAACCCTCATCCTACTTATATAGAACAGGCTGACAGAAAGGTAGACCTCAAGATTGGCTTCCCCCTGAACAGAAATACAAGAGTGATCCTAAGCTCGGCATTCATCAATAATTTTGACCGCTATAGTCCCAATAGCAGGTTTTCTCTGGGTGACATACTGGACAAGACCGTATTCAATGGTTCCCGTTCCACGCTGACATTTGAACAAAACACTTTCAATCGCAAACAGTATCCCAACCGCGGAAGAAACTTTTTGCTGAGTTTAAATTACTACGCAGGACGTGAAAGCTATACTCCGGGAAATATCGCGGATGAACAGGATATATTGCTAACTGCTGACAAGAACCCCACAACAAAAAAATTCCGGGAGTGGCTCAATCTCAAGATCAGTGATGACAATTACTTTTTAAAAGGCCGCAGGTACGCTCTTGGTTACCTTTTTGAAGGTGTTTTTTCCAATCAGCCGTTATTTTCCAACTATTATTCCACACTACTGTCGGCTCCTGCGTTTTACCCGCTTCAGGACAGCCGATCCATATTTCTGGAAAATTTCAGGGCCACCAGTTACCTTGCCGGCGGGATAAAAAACGTCTACAGCATCAAAAGGAACCTGGACCTGAGACTGGAAGGCTATGTGTTCCTTCCTTATGAAAAATTCGGGAAGATTGATTTTCAGGGAATCGAGCATAGAAAGGCGCTTAGTACCTGGCAATATGCCGCTACTGCCGGACTGGTATACCATACCCCTGTAGGCCCCGTTAGCCTGAGTTATAATATATACGATGACCCCATAAAAAGAAACGGTGTTTTGTTACATTTGGGGTATCTGATTTACAATAAACGATCTATAGAATGAAAACCACATACCTGCTGATCTTACTTTTGCTGTGCACCGCTCCGGGTTTCGCCCAAACCGCAGAGATCAATAATTTCATAGTAAAGGAAAGCCTGCTTAAAAACAGTAAGCTGGCTATTATAGCTACTGATTCGCTGGAAAACCCACTGGAAAAGATCAACGGGGTCTACACATTTACAGTAAGCGGCTTCACGCAGGAGGTCAAATTTAATGATGGAGTCGCCATACTGCCTTTGCAATTGGAGCGTTCTGCATTTGTATACATCAAGCATCAAAATGATGAAGGTACGCACAGCAAATTGCTCTATGTGTATAAAAAGGACGGCACACTGAATCCCTACGCCATCAACAGCTTCTGGCTCATAGTTTTCCCGGCCATTATTATACTGCTGGCTTTCCTCTTCAGAAAATTCATCATAGTGGCAGTGATCATACTGCTGGTCTTCATCTATTTCAACCACAGCAGCGGAATGAACCTGTCCACTTTCTTTGAAACGATATTTGACGGATTAAAAAACTTGTTTTAAAAAGGCATTCCTATACCAAAATTGTACTGCACGAAACGATAACTGTCCGGTGCATTTGCGGCATCATAAGCCCTTCTAAAGTCTTTACCTCCGTTTAGGAATTTCCTGATCACCCATTGGTCTGATCCCTGAAACTGCGGATCTTTAAGCTTAATGCCCACATCAAACCGGAACACGAAATATTGTACATCATACCTGAATCCAAAACCTGTTCCCAGCGCGATCTGTTTACCGAGCTTTTTGATATCAAAATAAGTTTCACTGTAGTCGCTCCTGTTGGAAGAAGCATTCCAAACGTTCCCCGCATCCAGGAACACGGCTCCTTTTAGCTTGGCACCAAAGAATTTGTTCAAGAGCTTATACCGGTATTCCAGGTTGGCCTCAATATGCATATCACCCAGCTGATCTATCCCGTAAAAGGCCTTCCGGGTAGCGGTATCCGTAATCCTTTCTCCCCTATTGTAATTCCCCGGCCCAAGGGTTCTGGCCTGCCATGCCCTCACTCCGCTGGAGCCGCCGGCAAAGAACAATTTTTCAAAAGGAAGGGCTATTGAATTGCCATAAGCATAACCTATTCCTGCGTTTATTCTCGATACCATTTGCCGCTCACCGCCCAGGTTTTTATACCATCTGAAGTCAACCTCAGGTCTCAGGTACTGATTGAAGGGCAGCCCCAATATGGTAGCAAAATCTTCATTCTTTGGGTCATGTTTGGCACCGCCAATTTTTGAAGCCAGCTGAAGCATGTTTCCTGCCATATCCATGCTCGCTCTTAGATAGATAAAGTTGTTATTTTCGAGCAACCTGTTTGCATTCATCGAATAAGTATATTTAATACCCAGCGTGATATTTTTTCGGTCCAGCAGGTTGATGGTATAACGGTTGGCTTCAGCGATCTTTTTGTTCTTCTCAATAGTCGTGTCCAAAAGCAAATTACCAAACCTGTACTCAAAGTTTAACGGTGTCAGCGAGTGGTTCTTTGATTTTGATTCTACAAATTCATAAGTGACAGAATTCAGGAATACCTGGCGCTGAAAAAATTCTTTTTGCAGGGCATAGACATAACTGGTAGAAAATATAGTGTGCGGCATTCCGCCCCTTCTGCCTGGCCTCGCCGTAATAAAAGGAATCATTAGCCTGGGTACGCTCAAATTGGCACTCAAAGAGAAATCACGCTGGTTGATGTCGCTGAACAAAGAATTTCCACCACCGATCCTTGACTGCAAGCCCCCCTTGACTTGAAATTCAAAGCGTTCCGCCCCCCTGAACAGGTTATTATTTGAATAGGTATTGCTCAAATTGAAACCCACCGTGTTGCCGTTAAAAGGTATCTCGCCCTCTATCCGGTTGCTCATGATCTTTTGAGGGATCAGTTTAATGATAGGCAGCACCTTGTTTGAGCTGTCCTGTGCTTTGTTGTAGTCTATCTTAACGTTCTTAAAGACATTGAGTTCATACATTCGGTCGTAGGTAAGCTGCTCATTCCTGATGTCATAATAATCCGGTGAGTATAAAAAATTATACCTTACGATTGGGTTTCTCCTGAATTTCCCGGACAGATCGGTATACCTGATGTCCCTGAATACCCGGCTATTGACCACTATTGTATCCGGAAAGCCATCAGCATCAGGAGCAATGATCACATTTGCCTCGCCGATATTGTACTTTACGTGAATAGGCTTGTCAGCCGGATTGTCAATAATTAAGGTCACTTTAGCCAGGCTTGCATTTGAATTGGAATCTACAGAGTATTTCACATATGGCCTGGAAAAATCATAATAACCGTTCTCCCGCATCAGCTGATAGATCTGGTCACGCTCATAACTCAGTGAATCTTCGTCGATCCGGACACCTTCTTTAAGGTGTGTGAATGCTGATTTTTTGGACAGGTAGAGGTTTTTTACCACCGTATCAGGAATCTCATAATTGATCTTGCCGACTTTAAAAGCCGGGCCCTGCTCTGCCTTAAAATATATCGAGGCGCGCTGCTTTTTCACGGTTATTGTTGATTTTACCCTGGCATTAAAATACCCTTTACTGTTCAAAAATTTCTCTATCTGATTTCTGGAGATCTCTACCAGCGTACTGTCCAGTATCGGCGGAGGTGTGCCCAGTGGTTTAATACCACTCGTTTTATATCGTCCGTTTTTGGTATTAAACATATTATAAATGAGAACATTAACACCAATTGTTGAAGTGGGGCGAATGTCTTTCTGGATATAATTGTAAGCTTCTTCTTCAAAAATCTTGTCGACACTGTCTATCCTGACCTTTTTTACGATCGACTGGTAATCCTCGATGTATTTTGTTGACGAGCATCCTACGACAAAAACAAGAATAAATAGTAATATTGCACCATACAGGACACTGCTTTTATAATTATAGTATGCTTTCAAAATCTCAGATCAGTTTTATAAAATCGTTACATCAAAAAAAGTACCGTAAAGAAAATGGGATATTTATTATTGAAGGTATAAAATCTATTGCAGAGTTTATTCATTCGTCATACCAGGTCCACAGCATATATTATCTGCCCCAATATCAATCTTTACTTCCAAAATTGCCTGCAAATATAAAGTTATTTGAAGTAAACAACGCTGAACTGGATAAGATTAGTACACTACAGGCCCCGCAGGGAATTTTAGCATTGGTAAACATTCCAAAAAATCCTGTTTTAACTGTTTCCACACTCAAAGGGGCGTTCTCGCTGGTGCTCGATGGCGTTCAGGACCCGGGCAATCTGGGTACGATCATTCGCACGGCCGACTGGTTTGGTTTTAAGCAGGTTATTTGCTCGGCTGCCACGGTTGAAGTTTATAATCCTAAAACCGTTCAAGCCACTATGGGCTCTTTGAGCAGGGTTGATGTTTTTTACGAAGATCTGTTTACGTTACTAAGCAAAGTGAAACTCCCTGTTTTTGGAGCAGTATTAAACGGCAGCAGCATCTATCAGACAGACTGGGGCAAAGAAGGGCTGGTTATTTTGGGCAATGAAGGTCAGGGGATAACTCCTGAAATCATGAACCTGATCAGCCATCCGGTGACCATTCCCCGTATTGGTGGTGCAGAATCACTGAATGTTGCCGTATCGGCTGCAATATTATGTGCAGATATCAGCAGAAATTTACAGAAATAAATTGCATAGTAAGTAATAATTACTATTTTTGCAGCCTGAATTTTAACAGGGTCGAGTGGCCGAGTGGCTAGGCAGAGGTCTGCAAAACCTCGTACAGCGGTTCGAATCCGCTCTCGACCTCCAGATTTAATACTTTAAATTAAAAGACATGGCAGTTACCAGATTAAAAAGAAAAGACAGAAGGAATAAGACTTTCGCAAAACAAGATGTGAAGAACTTGAAGTTAGCTACTAACATAGAATTAGGTAGCCGCTCACAACAATCGACTAAAGATCAGTTGGCTAAAAACAACGCGGTTCTACTTCAATTGACTACAAAAGCCTAAACCAGGTTTAGTCCGAAAGACATAAGGCACTCTTGCTATAAGGCAGGAGTGCCTTTTTATTTGTTAAACTGCCACAATATCGCCTTATTTGAGGCCATAGATATCACCTCAAAGACCGACTAATGTGTTTTCTATAAAGCAACCTGTATCGTCCTATTATAGCTTTACAATAATCCAGAATAAAATAGTATAAACCTACTTGACGAGCTCTTTGCAGATGGCTTTGATCAAGCCCGGGCCTTCATAGATAAAGCCTGTATATAACTGAACCAATGAAGCTCCGGCGTCCAGTTTATCTTTTGCGTCCTGAGGCGAATGAATCCCCCCTACACCTATTATTGGAAATGCTTTATTTGATTTGACAGATAAATACCGGATCACTTCTGTCGAGCGAAGGGTCAAAGGTTTCCCGCTTAACCCACCTGCCTCATTTTTGAGTTTTTCCGGTGTATACAGCCCATTCCTGTCCACGGTGGTATTCGTAGCAATGACCCCGGCAATTTTGGTCCCCATCACAATCTCCACGATATCGTCGAGCTGTTCATTGGTAAGGTCCGGAGCTATCTTTAAAAGGATTGGCCTGCTTACCCCATTGATGTTATTGCGCTGTTGAAGGGTATTTAAAAGTTCCATTAAAGGCACCTTTTCCTGCAAGGCACGCAGACCGGGTGTATTTGGCGAGCTGACATTGACCACAAAGTAATCTACTACATCAAAAAGCCTGTCGAAGCACTTGACGTAATCACTGGTGGCCTCCTCATTGGGCGTACTCTTGTTCTTACCGATATTCCCACCGATGACGATGTCCGTGTTTTTTGACCGGAGCAATCTCAGGCGCTCTGCCAGGGTGTCTACCCCCTTGTTGTTGAAGCCCATCCGGTTGATGAGCGCACTGTCTGCCTCCAGTCTGAACATACGGGGCTTATCATTGCCGGGCTGGGGCAATGGCGTAACGGTACCAACCTCGATAAAACCAAAGCCCAGATCACTCAGTGCCTCTATGTATTCACCATTCTTGTCAAACCCGGCAGCCAGGCCAACCGGATTTTTAAATTTAATCCCAAACACCTCTCGTTCAAGCCCCTTGATGTTCACATCAAAGCTCCCTCTGAGGATCGTACTGCCCAGGGGAAAGTGTTCATGAAACCATTTCAGGCGCTTCACTACGAAATAGTGTACTTTTTCAGGGTCAAATTTGAAGAATATGGGCTTAATCAGACGGTACATAGCTACGAAGATAGGAAAAAAACGTATTTTTGCGCCCAAATGATTTCAATAAACGACTTAACATTTCTTATAGGCGCAAGGGCCTTATACGACGAGGCAGACTGGCACATTAAGCCGGGCGACAGGGTTGGATTAATTGGTGCCAACGGAACCGGAAAATCTACATTACTTAGAATAATTGTCGGAGAGTACGCTCCTACTTCCGGCAACATTTCTATGTCCAAGGATGTAAAGATCGGGTACCTGAACCAGGATCTGCTTTCTTACGATTCACACCATAGCATTTTACATGTAGCCATGGAGGCTTTCGAACGCCAGAACCAGCTGCATGATGAGATCGAAGAATTGCTAAGGAAAATTGAGACCGATTATTCTGAAGAGGTTTTAAATAAACTGAGCGATAAACAGCAGGAGTTTGAAGCCCTGGATGGTTACAACATCGAGTACCGTGCCAATGAGATCCTGGCAGGTCTGGGTTTCAGTACGGAAGATCAGCACCGTCCGCTCAATACGTTCTCAGGAGGATGGCGGATGCGTGTGATGCTGGCGAAAATCCTGTTGCAGACTCCTGATATTTTACTGCTGGATGAGCCGACCAACCACATGGACTTACCGTCCATCAAATGGCTGGAAACCTATCTGGGCAGTTTTGAAGGTGCCATAGTAATTGTTTCTCACGACAGATATTTCCTCGATAAAGTGGTTAACAAGATCGTGGAGTCCCGCAAAGGAAAACTAACACCTTACGCAGGAAACTATACTTTCTACCTGGAGGAAAAAGCCCTGCGTGGTGAGATCCAAAAAGGAGAGTTCAAAAATCAGCAGGCCAAGATCAAACAGGAAGAACGTCTGATCGAGCGCTTTAAAGCCAAAGCTTCTAAAGCTAAAATGGCACAATCCAGAATGAAGGCACTGGACAAACTGGAGCGTGTAGAGGATGTGGATGATGATAACCCTACGGTTAACTTCCAGTTCAAATTCTCCAAACCTTCCGGTCGTCACGTGATCAGGATAGAGGGTGCTTACAAAAGCTATCCAAACATTGACATCCTGGCCAATGCGGAAGGCATCATCGAAAAAGGCGATAAAATCGCTTTAATTGGCGCCAACGGTAAAGGAAAATCTACTTTACTGAGGATCATTGCAGGCACTGAAGACTTTAAAGGTACCTGCGAGACCGGCCATAATGTAACCACGACTTTCTTTGCCCAGCACCAGCTGGAGTCGCTGCACCTGGAAAACACCATATTGGAAGAACTTCAGGCTTTTGCACCTAAGCATACGGATACAGAGCTGCGCGGTATACTGGGCTGCTTCCTGTTTACCGGTGATGACGTGTTTAAAAAGATCCGTGTGCTCTCTGGTGGTGAAAAATCAAGGGTGGCACTGGCCAAATCACTGACTACAGACTCTAACTTCCTGATCCTGGATGAGCCAACCAATCACCTCGACATCCAGTCTGTAAATATCCTGATCCAAGCTTTGCAGCAGTATGAAGGTACTTTTGTTGCAGTATCCCACGACAGGTATTTCCTGGACCACGTGGCGAACAAGATCTGGTTCATTGAAGACCAGGACATCAAGGAGTATCCGGGAACTTATGCAGAATATGAGGAGTGGAATAGCAAAAGACCTCCTGCAAAGCCTTCCAGTATCCCGGTGAGACCGGACAAAGAGGTGAAAAAGGCAGAGGAAAAAAAACCTGCGCCCGCCCCGGTTCCTGCAAACCAGCAGCAGCAATTGAAAAAACTGAACGACCATCTGAAAAAGATCGAATCTGAGATCACGGCTTTTGAAGAAAATCTGAAAGCAATTGAAGCTTTGCTTGCCGATGAGAGCATTTATTC
The DNA here is from genome assembly GCF_035317785.1 of Pedobacter sp. GTDB lineage: Bacteria > Bacteroidota > Bacteroidia > Sphingobacteriales > Sphingobacteriaceae > Pedobacter. Next base: position 11,719 of record NZ_DATHGC010000172.1, read on the forward strand.
TGATGCGGGTAAACTTGCCGAGGCAAACAAAACCTATAATGCAGCCAAGCAACAGCTGGATGCCGCCCAGAACAGTTGGGAAGACCTGGCATCTGAGATCATGGAACTGGAGAGCAAATGATAAAATCGGTTTACATACTGTTGTGTTTTAGCGTACAAATTGCTGTGGCACAGGACCAGCAGTTTGTTTACGATAACAAAATATACCAGCCCAATATCAAAACGGTACAGTGCTATAACGCGCAAAAAGAGCAATCCATGCCTGTTATTACGCTTAAATCAAGTGAGCAGCTTATATTTTCGTTTGATGATCTCACTGGCGGCAGCAAGAACTACTGGTATACAGTAGAGCATTGTACATCCGACTGGAAATCATCACGATTGTCAGCACTTGATTACCTCGAAAGTCTGTCTGAGGACCGGATCACGGATTATAAGTATTCTTCTGGTACGCTGCAAAAATATACGCATTACCGGCTCAGCCTTCTCTATAGCCAGGTCAGGCCTAAAATATCAGGTAATTATTTATTAAAGGTCTATGAAGATGGGGATCAGAAAAAACCGGTAATTTCCCAGCGGTTTTATGTGGCAGAGCAGGTTGTAAATATTGGTATTGATGTGGTAGCCAGCCCACAGGTATCGCTTCGTTTCAGCAATCAGAAAGTCAACTTTACCATTTTTCATAAAACCCCTATACAGAATCCCTATACGGACCTGAAGGCTGTGGTGATGCAAAACGGCAATCCACAGACAGCCATTCTGAATACCAAGCCTCAGTTTATCAAGCCCGGATCACTGCTATATAACGAACTCAACAGCAATGATTTTCCTGCGGGAAATGAATTCCGGAAGTTTGACATCCGCAGCCTGCGCTTCAAGGCAGAGAACGTACAGGACATCATCAGAGACACTGCGGTCAATGTCATATTGTTCCAGGATGTCAACACCAGTAAGGCCAGATACAGCAACCTTGTAGACGAAAACGGAAGCTTTTTTATCAGGAATCAGGATGGTCGGGATGATGGCACGGAAAGCGACTATGTCAATGTCGCCTTTACCCTGAATGCGGTTCCTCCTACTGCAAACGGCGATGCTTATGTGGTGGGCCGCTTCAACGATTACCAGCTCAATGAAGCTTCAAAACTGCACTTTGATTCGTCCAGAAAACGCTTTTACACTAACATCAAGTTAAAACAGGGCCTGTACGATTATAAGTATGTGTGGCTGAATAAAGAAACGAATAAAATAGATCAGGCAATATTTGAAGGCTCCTTTTTTGAAACCGGCAACACCTACCAGGTTTTTGCCTATTACAAAAAACCAGGCTCACGCTGGGAGGAGCTGATCGGGTACAGCAATATCAATACATTGAAGCGCTAGCTTATGTTTCTATCCTCAATATTAGTTACTTTTGTAGCGCTATGAGTATAAAAGTAAAAAATCCAAAGGATTCCCATACCATCATGAATGAACTGGTATTGCCAAACGATACCAATACCCTGAACAATTTAATGGGAGGAAGACTGCTTCACTGGATGGATATTGCAGCGGCTATTTCTGCTCAAAAGCATTGCAACCGTATTGTGGTGACCGCCTCTGTAGACAATGTTTCTTTTAAACACCCCATTAAGCTTGGGGATGTAATTACCATCGAGGCTAAAGTGACCAGGTCATTTAACACTTCTGTTGAGGTAAGGCTGGATGTGTGGGCAGAGAACATTCCCTCTGGCAGCAGAGCAAAGTCCAATGAGGCCTATTATACCTTTGTGGCGCTGGACAAAGAAGGTAAGACGGTGCCTGTTCCCCCGCTGGAGCCTGTAACGCCAGAGGAAAAAGATTTGTTTGCCGGGGCTCTTCGCAGAAGACAGCTGAGATTGATACTCAGCGGGAAAATGCAGCCGAATGATGCGCTGGAATTGAAAGCATTGTTCTTTAAAGATTAATAAACAAAAGAAGTTTCGATGCTGTTTAAAATTCAGCTATTAAATAAATAGGAAGTATGACTACTTATACCACTCTGATCGTTTTAAGTGGACTGGTCATTTTTTCTTATTTGTTTGACCTTGTTGCCAGTAAGACTAAATTACCTTCTGTAATGCTTTTATTACTGCTGGGCATTGGACTGCGCCTGCTGGTCGATCACCTGCAGCTTCAAACTTTTGATTTTTTAAAGATCCTTCCAGCGCTGGGAACTGTTGGGCTGATATTGATCGTGTTTGAGGGTTCACTCGAACTTAAATACGATCCCGGCAAAAATAAACTGATAAAAGCCGCATTCTCTTCAGCAGCTGTTATCCTTCTGATTACTGTTTCAGTCATCACCTTTATCATTTACCAGATCACAGGAAAAGACTTCCATACCTGTTTTTCAAATGCCATACCTTTTAGCGTGATCAGTTCCGCCATAGCGATTCCAACAGCAGGACTGCTGAACAAAAAAGGCAAAGAGTTTATCATTTACGAATCTTCCTTTTCGGATATCCTTGGGATCATATTGTTCAACTTTACCATATCCAATCCTTATATTTCTGTTTCCTCATTTACCGGGCTGGCCCTGAGCACTTTCCTGATCCTTTTGGTATCGGTGGTCTCTTGTGTCCTTCTGCTTTATGTAATGGGTAAGATCGCTCACCACATCAAATTTTTCCTGATCATTTCCATATTGATCATGGTATATGCCATTGGCCAGTCTTACCATCTTTCCTCTCTGGTACTGATCCTTTCGTTTGGGCTATTTTTAAACAATGCTGACACCATACGCCATGCCTGGTTCAGGAGTATATTTATTTATAAGAATTTATCTACAGACTTAACCCAGCTGCATCAGCTGAGCGCGGAAAGCGCTTTTATCATCAGGACTTTCTTCTTCGTGATCTTTGGCTTTACTATAAATATTTACCAGCTGGACGATCAGATTGTCCTTGCCAACGGATTTATCCTCCTGGCAAGTATTTTTGTGATACGGCTGGTTTATTTAAAGCTGTTTAGAAAAGAAAACAGCGGGCAGGAAATTTTCATTGCGCCCAGGGGATTAATCAGCATTCTTCTTTATTTCAACCTTCCGGAAGCCATCAAATTGCCCGAAATAGGCACTCCTTTTTTGTTTGTAGTGGTTCTGGGCACGAGCCTGGTGATGAGTATTGGACTATTGACTTCCAAAAGAAAAGGAAAAGAAGTTCATGAAACGGTATAAGAGTTTTTAAGGATCAGCTTCCCATTTCAAGGATCTTGTCAAACTCCGCAGCCCTTAACGGCATTACAGATAACCTTCCTTGTTTCACCAATGAAATGTCTTTCAGACTTTCCTCAGCTTTGATCTGTTCGAGTGAAACCGGATTCTTTAGCGATTCCACAGGAGCCAGTTCTACCACTACCCAATTGGCATCATCAGTAGTCGGATCCTGGTAAAATTCTTTAACGACTTTGGCAATCCCCACTACATTCTTGCCATCATTACTGTGGTAGAACAGAACCAGATCACCTTCTTTCATCTCCCTGAGATTATTTCTAGCCTGATAGTTGCGCACCCCGTCCCAAAAAGTTCTTCCATCCTTATTGAATTTCTCCCAGCTGTATTTAAAAGGTTCTGATTTGACTAGCCAATGCTTCATTTGATGTCTTTATTAATTGAATTCCAAAGCTAATAAAATGAGAGAATATTTGTGGGCATACAGTTCTTGATTTCTACAATAGTTCTGTCCTGATCAATTAAAACTTATAATGTATTCTGGAAAAATTAACTTAATTTAGTTAAAAACCGAATAGAACCGATGAAACGCTCAACCTCATTACTCTTTCTATGCTTTTCTTTATGCGCGCTATGCGTACATGCACAACAATTAAAATTAAAAAAAGGTCAGAAGCTAAGTTATGAATTGCTTAAAATTGATGACTATGGGACTAACAAATATGTGTATTTCGATGAATACGAATTCGTTGTAACGGCAGTAAATAAGGATGGATATGTGATTTCAGCATCCAAACCAAGATCAATAGTGTATGATGATCGTAAAATCGTAGACTCCCAATTGCCGCTGAAAGAACAGCCAAAAACCTATGATGCAGTTACCAACAAGGTCATCAGTGGAGTTAATTATCAGCTGACCATAGATAAGGCCGGTAAAGTGCTAAAGACTGAAGGTGTAGAGGCTATTAAAGAAAAGGTACTTGCTGCCATCAAAGAAGTGAATGCAGTGTCAGCATACACAGGTATTAATTTGGAATCTTTTGTGATGGGGAGATTGAGTGATAAGGCTTTTGCCAGACCTATAGAGCAGCTTTTGACCCAGAAATCGGTCGCAGCTGTAGACACAGTAAAAACAGGCATGTCCCGTTACGCAACAAGCGGGACGAGAAATGGTGTGCCATATAAAGACTCAGTGTTTACCATCGACTCTATGCAGGTAAAAAAGCAGATGGGGCATGAGGTGAAAACAGGATTATTGATCAGTTCACTAAGAGACTCGTCGTCCAGATCTCTTAATACTAAGAGCGGGGAGATGAGATTCAACAGAAATGTCATTAAGATCAACTTAAAGAGTTCCAATGTAAAAGCATTAGGCTTTGGGCCTTTACTTTTCGATGAGCTCAAGAAACTGAGTGATTATGATACCTACTTTAGTCCGGCAGGGAGGGCTGCCAGCAAGGTCAACGAGCTCTATGAAGTCTTTCACAAGACAAAGGGCAAAGTGGGCGTAAAGGATAGCATGTTAAACGTACTGGCTGAACTGGACAAGCAGATGAAGGAGGATGATTATCCTTATATGGCAGCAAAAGCATCACTGATTGGCAGTCTTGGGATGGACTCTAATCCTTTGATTGGAAAAATCCCCTATGAATATTTTAAAAAAGAATTTTATGTGATGGTTAAACTTGAAGGCGAGTTAAAGGAAAACAATACTCAGAATCTCAATAACGCCATAAATATACTCTTTACAAAATTCTCCGTCGGGCGTACGTATCCGCTGAACATGCATGTATTGGAGTCCGCATTTCATGTAGAATGGGCAAAACACGTATTCAACTCAAACGACAAGGCCACATTGCTCCCGATTTTGAACTCGATCAATGAGGTAGAAAAACTGGGCTTCCCGAGATTGAATGCTGTGCTTGCCGGGCTGAAGATCTATCTTCAGGTAAAGCTTACCGACGACAAAAATACGCTGAATACGCTTACAGCCTCAAATACCAGTGCCCCGTATGACAAATATGGGAGATACAGATTGCTGATCTTCGATGAACTGAGCAAGAAGGGAGTGGCAGATTCTTTAAGGCTTGCTTATATCGATTTGAGCATAGATAAGCTTAAAAAGTCTGTCACGGATTCCAGTGATTTCGCTAAATCGCTGCGACCGTTCTTCCGCAAATACCTGGCTGATGCTTATTATAGAAAGAGCCAGCTAGACCAGAAAAATGGATTGGCCTACCTGCAAATGGCCAGCGATTACCTACCCTCGCAACAGGATAAACTACAAAATGCTGGCGAGGTGACACCTGAATATGAATTTTTGCCTGCTGTGCCGTATGGTGAACTGTATATGGCAAAGGCCGAAACAGGCAGTGCATCTAAAGATGTGGTGCTGGAAAAATATGCGGAACTGGTGATCATTGAGCCGGAGCGCTATGGATTACTTAAGGAAAAGTATCAGAAGGCCTATCCGGCGGGAGATTTTAAGGCTTGGTTCGCCAAAGTACTCAAAGCTAAATTACCGGCTACCCCTTCGTTTGCATTGAAAGAAACGTCGGGTAAGCAGGTGGGGAGTGCAGAAAATAAAGGTAAGTTTATCTTCATAGATTTTTGGGGTACCTGGTGTGGTGCCTGTATCAATGAGATCCATAAAATAGAGGAATTGCATGTGAGTAATGATAAGCCCGAAAAACTGATGGTCACTACGATTGCCTCTTATGATAAAAAGGAGTACGTAGACGCGTTTATGGCCAAGAGAAAATATACCTACCAGGTGCTGATGTCGGACAATCTGGTAGAAAACAAATTTAATGTAAGTCATTATCCTACCAAGCTGTTGCTGTTGCCAAATGGGACGTATCTGATCATCCCATATACAGACAATTACAAAACATTGGTGGATAAATACCTGAAATGGGATATTTAAGAACTACAGTCTTCCTGCTTTTCCTCATTTACAGCAATGCCTGTAATGCCCAGAAGATAAGCATTCAGCGCAAAGGCGTTAAACTGGAAGCTGTCTTTAGCGACATACGAAAACAGAGTGGCTATGACTTTCTTTACAACAGTGCCCTGACAGAAGACCTGAAACCGGTAAACATATCTGTAAAAGATGCGGACATTAACGAGGCGCTGCACGCTGTTCTGGCTGGAACGCCGCTCACTTATACGATTAGTGATAAGATCATTATGATTAAGGCTAAATCTGATGCTGCCCGTGTCTTGCAAACCTTTTCGATTAGCGGTGTGGTCAAAGATAAAGATGGACAGGCCCTTCCCGGAGCCGCAGTATTTCTCGGAGGTTACAAGATCGGAACAGTCGCCGATAGCCGTGGAAAGTTTCAGATCAGCAACCTTAGAGCAGGCAAATATGACTTGCTGGTCCAGATGGTAGGATACATTCCGGCAAGCAAAAGCGTGATGATTGGCAACGGGGCTGCCGACATCGAAATTATACTGACTGAGAACGTAAAACTATTGTACGAGGTGGTGGTCAGACCGGACCCGCGCAGAAGCAGATTCCTTAAAATATTTGAAGAAAGTTTTTTAGGAACAACGCCCAATGCATTAAAATGTAAGATCCTCAATCCCAACATCATTGATTTTGACTACGACGAGGAAAAGCAGATGTTGTCTGCCCATACCGATGAATTCATTGTTGTTGAGAACAAGGCATTAGGATACCGCATCCGGTACCTGCTAAAATCTTTCAAAAAGGACGAAAAAAACAAGCTGGTCTATTTTTACGGCTATCCTTATTTTGAAGAGCTGATGGCATCTAAACGCGATAAAATACGTTATCAGGCGAAGCGAATGGAAGCCTACAAAGGGTCGCCAGAGCATTTTTTCAGCTCCCTCTATAACAATAGCTACCAGCGGGAAGGCTATCTCCTTAATAAACTGGTAAAAAGGGTCAATGCCAAGAAGCCGGCCGACAGCCTGATTGAAAATAAAATAAAGCACCATTCAGCAAATATCAATAAGGGCCGTACAGTCTATTCTGACTCTCTTTATTACTGGACAAAAATGAAAAAAGAGCCTGATACCTTGCGGCTGCTGGACAGAACAGAGATTTTGGGAGACACTTTGGTAAAGCAAGATTCCATAGGGTTAAAGCGCATAAACTTTACGGACGCGCTGTATGTTATTTTTACCAGGGAAAAGGAAAGCAATACTTATTTCAGAAATTCCGGCTTCAAGATCAACAGGCCGCCGGAGTACTCAAACTACCAGATCTCCGTCATTCACAGGCTAAAGTCCCCCATACGTTTTTATCGTAACGGAAGGCTCTTTAACCCTGCAGCTGTTGTCTTTGAAGGCTACAATGCTTACGAACGGGTCGCAGACATGGTCCCGATGGATTATATTCCCCTCGATTAACTTCCCCTTTATATGAGAACAATTATCCTGCTTTTTTTATGGTTCGGAGTACTGACAGGTTCAGGTGCCCTTGCTCAGCAGCTCTACTCCGTTTCAGGTATTGTGAAAGACAACAAAGGCGAAACCCTGCCTGGTGCCAATGTGCTCTTAAGCGGATATCAGAAAGGCGCAGTGGCCGACAATCATGGAAAGTACACCATCACACAGCTCAAACCCGGCAATTATGATATACTGGTACAAATGATTGGCTTCCTGCCCGCAAATGTGAATGTCATCATCAACGATAAATCTGTAGTCATTGACATCGCTATGAAAGAGCATGTAAATCAGCTGAAAGAGGTTGTGATCAGATCCGATCCATACAGACAGCAGCGGCTGGAAATTTTCAAAGCAAATTTTATCGGGACAAGCCCCAACGCCGCAAAGTCGAAGATCATCAACCCCAATGTGATCCGGTTTGATTATGATAAGGACACCCGTATATTAAATGCCTCTGCTGATGAATTTATCATCGTTGAAAATAAGGCACTCGGTTATCGCATCAAGTATTTACTAAAATATTTTGAAAAGAACGACAAACTGAATCTTGTCATGTATTATGGTTATCCCTCATTTGAAGACCTGGCCACCTCCAAATCAAAGCAGCGTCAGTACAAACGTACAAGAGATGAAGCCTACCTGGGTTCCCCCCAGCATTTTTTTTCTACGCTGTTTGAGAATACTTCCAAGCCCAGCGGTTTTATCATCAATAAGATGCAGGGCAAACCCAATCCTAAAAAACTCCCCGACAGCATACTGAGTGAGAAAATCAAATTATTTTCCCAGATTGCCGTCAGGGGTGCAAGTATCACTGCGAACAGTAAGGATTCCTTAGCCCATTACAACCGGATAAAAAGAGAACCTGATTCGATAGATGTGCTGAACCGGGCTGAGATACTGACCGATACACTGGTTAAAAGAGAGGTCAGCAATTTAAAATGGATAAGTTTTACCGGGAAACTGTACGTCATCTATACCGCTGAAAAAGAGCCAGCAGCCTACAGCAAGCAGTCCGGTTATAAGGTAAACAGACCAATGGATCTTGCATCCAGCCAGGTATCCATCATACATCAGTTAAAAACCCCCATTGCATTTTATCAGAACGGTCTGGTATTTGACCCAAGTTCGCTGTTATTTGAGGGGTACTGGGGCTATGAAAAGGTAGCCGATATGGTACCGATGGACTATTTTACTTCAGCCAGCCAGTAATGCTCATTCTGGGTTTATTGGTGACCAGCACTTCGTGTTCAAGTTCGCTGCTCTTAAAAAAAACGCTTTTACCGCTGTCGGGACTTATGTTTTGCTGCCGGGAATCACTGTGATGTATCCTGAGCTCCCCGCCGTCGGATGCAGCCCAGCCTTCATTTAAATACATCACCATAGAGTACTTGCGGCTTTCATCATTTCTGAACTGATCTATATGTTTTTTATAGAAGCTCCCCTCCTCGTACAAAGTATAATGGAACTCATACCCTGTGATCCCTGTATAACAGGTATCGTTCAAATAAGCAATAAAATGATCCATGAGGTCAAAGAATTCATTCTCGTGAGCATTGTTGCGGCCGTGGTCGAGCCAGTAGATCTTATCGCTTCTGAATAGGTTGTCCTTCGTCACCAGAATCTTATTTCCTGTACCTGCGCTGAGCAATAACTTTTCCTGGTAATAAGCAATGAGGTTGGCTTTTAAATTCGAGGCAAGTGCCTCTCCCAGAAAGTTATCTGTAATACCTACTTTGTTTTCAATAAAGCTTTCAATGAGTTCATTAAAGTTCTTTTCCAAGAATGCTGATCCGATTGCAATACCTGGCAACCGCCATTGCTGGTGAAGGTAGCACTATTATCCGTCAACTACCCACCAAATTTCCGCACCCGGTAAATAAATGAAAGCATAAAATACCTGCCAAGACGGTTTACCTGCCTGTCCACGATAGCATTATTGCCAAGCACATCCCTGGAAATTCCTGAGTTCTGATCAAACAGGTCGAAACCATCCAAACGCAAAGTACCCATATCCCCTTTCAGGAAACGGTACTCAAGAGATACCCTTAAGATGGTTGGATTTCTAACTGCTATGTCATAACCGGTATTGAACTGTTTGGTAAAGTCATACCCTAATGTCAGGTCTTTGAAAAAATAATTACGGCCTTCAATCTGAAATTCGTACCGGTTGGTTTTACTGTCGTTAAAAGACGTATCCGCAGTAGTCGTCAGGTTCTGTGCATAGGAAGCTTCTAACTCCAGATTTACGATATCCTGTATGTCAACCTTAAATTCAGCTTCTTGTCGCCAGGCCGCATTTTTAAACACAACCCTGTTGTCGTTTGTAAAAGACACATTATTGTTCAGTTGTCCCCATCCCGAATATCCAACGGAGAATTTCCGCTCTGCAAAGGGTTTACTGTAGTAATAATCCCCTTTCAGAGAATAAAAGCCATCCGTATTTGTATAGCTGGTCAATTGATTTACAGACTTATCAGAAGGCCGGACAGTTGTAGTCACGATCTTGTTATTCGTCTTATCATATGCAACATTGGCAAACAACACGTGCCCTGCATTCCAGTCAGACTGTTTGTAATGTGCATTGATGCTGTGAATAAATTCAGGGTGCAGGTTCGGGTTTCCGGTTACGATATTCTGCAGGTTTGAATTGTCGGAGATTGGTTGCAGCTGGAAAAATCCTGGCTGGTTGTTTCTGCCCCAGTAGTTGATATCGAAAGATTCCTGATTAGAGAATTTATAGGATAACCTTGCCGACGGGATCACATTAAACGTCCGGTTGATGGTACTGACATCTTTACTCAGGTTTTGACCGCTTAAAACTGCCGGCTGGGCATTTACCCCCACAGTATAATTCAGCTTCTCGCCAATATACCTGTAGTTCATTCCAATCCGGTTGGTGATAAACTGGTAATCGTAGATATTGCTCAAATCAGGATTAAATATTTGGTCGCCGTCTTTGATATCGTTCACGTCCCTGGTGTTGTTCGTAGCTGACCTGTTCCAGTTGTAGTTAAACTCAATGAAAGTTTTTTTCCAAAGCGGCTCCATGTAAGATCCGCCAGCATTTAAGCCAAAATTACGCGTGCTCTGATCATTAAGCTGATTTTGCAACGTAGAATCTGAGATTCCTTTGCGCGTATCGACGTATTCGTTGTAAACATCCCTGAAATTTTCGCTATTGTTGTAATTGACACTGCTCCAGAAACTGAAATTACGTCCCTTTTTTGAAAATTTATGATTATAGAAAATATTTGTCCGGAGGCTTAGATTATCGGAGTTGTTTAAGTTCGTGCTGTTTCTGCGCGTGTTTAAACTGTCCTGGGTGATCACAGACCCCCCATTGCTGTTCCCATTATTGGTGTTGTAAGAGAAATTCGGAGATATTTTCAGATAGTTCATCGTATCTATTTTATATTCCAAATTTCCACCGAACCAGTGGTTATAGTTGTCACTCTGGCTGTTGTTGCGGGAATCTTCCAGTCTGGTATAAGAATTTTTCGAAGCATCCTTCAGAAAGTTCTGGGTATAAGTCGAACTGATCGTATTGTTCCTGCTGTTGTCAAAATTGTACCCCGCATCTGCCGAAAGCTTTTCGCTGAATTCATTCTTATAGTTCAGGCCAGCTGCATTTCTGGTGGTAATGCCATCACCGCCGCCGCCTCTCATATTTGCATTGGCAACTGTGCCATCAAACGAGATCTGACGCTCGCCTTTCATGCTGTTACCCCTTAAACTGGTATTATACCTGTCCGCATTACCTACTCCACCCGAAGCCCTGGCAAAATAGCCCTTTTTCTTGTCTTCCTGAATGGTCAGGTTAAGGATCTTTTCCGGCTCCCCGGTCTTTATTCCCGTTAGTTTTGCCTGGTCTCCATAGTCGTCGATAAACTGCAGGTTCTTAATGATATCTGCCGGAAGGTTCTTTATCGCCGTCGCAACATCAGTACCAAAAAAATCTTTACCGTTTACCCGTATTTTGGTAACAGGTGTTCCCTGATTGGTGACGTTTCCGTCTTTGTCTACCTTTATTCCGGGTAATTTTTTCAATACCTCATCTACAGCATCCCCCGCCCTGACAGGGAAGGCAGCAGCATTAAAACTCACCGTATCCTCCATCACTTTTACTGGTGGAACTCCTGAGATCACCACTGCATCCAGGGTATTGGATTCAGGCATTAATTTTATTGCGGAAACATCCAGTGTACTGCCTTTTTCTATCAGGTACTGCTTAATAAAAGTCTGAAAACCTATGAATGCCGCCGATAAAGTAAATTGTCTTGCTTTGACCTTGCTGAGCGTAAATTTGCCATCGGTTCCTGCTGAAATGCCCAAACTGTCTGTACCCCATTTAATTCTGACAACAGCACCGGGCAAGGGCAACCCAGCAGTATCCAGCACCGTTCCTTTGACGACATAATTCTGCGCCTTGCTACTGAAAAACGTACCTGTGACGAGTAACAATAGCAAAGCCAATTTGGTAAAGAGCTTCATGAGTTTATTTGTGTGTGTCGTAAAAGTACGACATGCATAGCTAAAGGCTTTTAGCGTAATTAACATGTTACAGTGCACCTGCTATATAACCCCAATTAAACGGCAAAAGCCATGCTAAAACGCACGGCTTTTGCTTAAATAACTTTATGGAGTTACTTACTCTTTATTTTTCAAAGCGATATCTATACGGTCTGAAAGATCATCCAAATGGTATTTGCTCATACCGGTTGCGCTTGCCGATGCATTTTTAACCAGGGTATTCAATTCACGCAGCTGGGCTTTTACAACAGAGATGACATCATTTTGTGAAGAACCGGTAGGGATACTTCTCAGTGAGCCGCCGCTCACCACCAGTGTTTGCGCAGGAGCCGCTGGTTTTACAAGGGCAATTAACTTTTCCACATATGCTTTTTGCAGATTACGGCGATATACATCAATAGCTGCGCCGGCTTTCAATTCACTGAAAATGCTGCTTTGTATACCGGTAAAGAAATCAGTGATGCTGTAAGCGGCAGTGCCATCTGCAGCTTCGGCTGAGATCAGTTTGTTCAGCGTATTTGTACTGATCAATCTGTTCAATGCCGGCGCCTGGACTTTTGAGATCACATCCACAGAATTCTGGCCAATGTTATCCAATATTGGCTGATTTAATAACCATGCGGGGGTGGTAAATAAGTTTTTATCCAAAAATGCCATTGCCTCCTGCTGGCGGGCAGTCGGAGTACGGACATATACAGCACCAGCTTGTTCCACAGTTTTAGGTGTTTCAAATATACCACCTACGTTTTTGGCCACATGTCCCATATAGCGGATGAACTGATTGGTAATTTCACCATACATAGTGGTTAGGCTGCCATAACCTTCATTATCCGATTTCGTCCATTCCGGTAGTTTGATCAGTATCCTTTTCAGGTTTTTAATCCCGTAATCGCTTGAGATCATGGCATTGTCGCCTAAATCTTCATTCTGCGAGCGGGGATCGTCAGAATTTGACTCTGTTCCAAACCACAACCGGTTATTTTTGAGCTTTTCTATTGTCAGCTTATTCAGTACCGGTACTTCTGCCTGAGCTGTTTTGGCATCCGGAAGCAGTTTATAACCCCATTCGATTGCCCATACATCATAGTCTCCAATCCTCGGATAGATTCCTTTGGGTTTGATGTTGTCCTCCGGCTGTGCTACATAATTGAAACGTGCATAATCCATGATAGAAGGAGTATGACCATTCGCTTCTACAAATACCTTATCACGTAATTTTTCTGAAGGGACCGTAGAACTTGAGCCATAGTTATGGCGCAGTCCCAAGGTATGACCTACCTCATGTGAGGAAACAAAGCGGATCAGATCACCCATCAGTTCGTCGCTAAACTGCATTTTCTGAGCTCTGGGATCTATTGCCGAAGCCTGGACCATATACCAGTCGTGCACCAGTTTCATGACGTTATGGTACCAGTTTATATGGCTTTCCATGATCTCTCCGCTGCGCGGATCAGAAATACTGGGCCCGCTGGCGTTCGGAATTTCTGAAGGCTTATATACAATCGCCGAATGGCGCGCATCATCCAAACTCCATGTCGAATCCTGTTTCGCGGTAGGGGCCATCTTGCCAATAATGGCATTTTTAAAACCCGCTTTTTCAAAGGCCTTTTGCCAGTCATTTACACCCGCAATCAGGTAAGGCACCCATTTTTTGGGAGTCGCGGGATCTATGTAAAATACAATCGGTTTCTTAGGTTCAACCAGCTCACCTCTTTTGTATTTGGCGATATCTTCAGCTTTCGGCTCCAGTCTCCAGCGTTTTACGATCTCAATTTCTTTGATACCCTGCGGGTTTGCATCAAAGTCCGTATAGCCCACAGCAAAATACCCCACCCGGGGATCAAAGAAGCGGGGCTTCATCGGTACTTTTGGGAGAATAACTAATGACGCGTTCAGCTCTACTGTTGCAGATCCTGTTGCTCCGCCTCCGCCGCCCATAGCCGGGGGACCAAAAGGTGACGCAGGTGCAGGTGCCAGTGAGTAAGTCCTGACTACATTGATCTCCACATTGGTTGGAAAACTTTTCACACCCAGTATATAACTTCTGTCAGCCATTGGCGCACCCAGCCTGAAATTGCTTTTAACTGCCGATGAACCAAAATAAAAAATATCGTTGTCGCTGCTGATGTAATCGGTCATATCTATCACAGTTCCTTTTTTATCCGGAGTATAGGCTGCTACAGCAAAGGAAGCCGCAATAGCCTGAATATTAGAACGCTGCAGGTTCTGATACATGGCAGTGGTACTGTCCGGCCCATAAGTCCTGTAAGATATCTTGCGCATAAATACCTTATTGTTTGGCCCTTTTTCAAAACGGATCACACTGCTCCCGATCTGGTCTCCCGCATACCCGGAAGCAGAACGAACTTCAGCGCCCGCTTTAGACATCCGGCTTACAACCAGTATATCCCGGCCCAATATTGAATCAGCGATCTCAAAAAAGTATTTATCTTCCAGCCTGTGCGTGGTGATCATTCCCCGGCGGGTAGCGGCTTTGTCCGTAATCACCTGGGCATAAGGTTTTGGCTGTGGTTTAGCACCCGGACCAAAAGGGGCTCCAGGAACTTTTTTTGTAGTATCTGTTGCCGCAGGTGGTGTGGTGGGTGGCACCGTAGGCTTTGTTTGGGCAATAGCAAATGATGCTGTAACTATACCCAGCATTGTAAAAAATACAGTTTTTTTCATTTTGAATTATAAGTTGTTTAGTTGATTGCCAGCAAATGTACAGCAGTTGGCTGGGAGTAGAAATTATGTCGTATAACTTTACAGTTACATTAGTGAATCATTTTAAACAGCAGTTCCTTAAGCAGTTCGCCGTCAGCAACGTTTCCTGTACTGTCCACTCCTTTGCTTTTCAGATCATATTCCCTGAGCAAACTAATGATCTCAAAAGTTTTACCCAGGCTGTAGCTTCGTGCAGCCGTTTCAAAATCCTTTACAAAATAGGGGTTCACCCCCAGTTCCTTAGCAGCATCACCTTTATTTTTCAGGTAGTGGTATTTAAGGATCTTGGAAAAATAAGAATTGAGATTGGCCATGACCATAACCATTGGGTTAGCCTTCGGATTGTCTGCAAAGTAATTGATGATCTGATTACATTTTAATACATTCTTCACCGCAAGTGCTTTTTGCAGTTCAAAGACATTGTATTCCTTGCTGATTCCTATATTTTTCTGTATCAGATCTGTATCTATGGTGGTCTCTTTTGTGATATTGAGGATCAGCTTGTCCACCTCGTTCTCAATCTTGGAAAGGTCAGTACCTAAATATTCAGCCATCAGGGCAGAGGCCTGTGGTGCGATCTTGTATCCTTTTTCCCTGATGAGGTCTTCGATCCAGCCCGCCAGTTTATAATCCCTGACCAGCTCGGATTGAAAAACAACCCCATTTTTATCTACAGCTTTATAGATCTTTTTACGCTTGTCAAAATTTGCATATTTATAGCCCAGCACCAGGATGGTGGTCGGCATCGGCTTTTCAAAATAACTGAGCACAAATCCAGCTTCCTTGCTGCTCCCTTCAGTTTCCTTTGCCCATTTCAGGTCCTGTGCCTCCTTTACAATGATCAGCTGATAATCAGACATCATCGGATAACGCTTCGATGCATTCATGATGGTAGCCATGTCCGTATCTTTGCCGTACAATACCGTCTGGTTGAAGCCCTTTTCCATGTCGTTCAGTACATTATCCTCCATGTAATGAATGATCTGGTCTATATAGTAAGGCTCCTCACCATGCAGCAGGTAAACAGGCTTAAACTTTCTGGCTTTAATGTCTTTTATGATCTCGGCAGCACTCATATGATGGCAAACTTAGATAAAAATTTTGTCTACTTTTACACAAATGTCATTTACACCGAGACCTCTTAACCTGCCTCCTTATCCTTTTAAGATCACATTAAAAGATACTCAGTATTTTATCTTTGACGAAATCCGCAAAAAACACCTGGTCCTGACACCTGAGGAATGGGTCAGACAGCATTTTATTCAATATCTGATCCTTGAAAAAAAATTCCCCAAATCCCTCATTCAGATAGAAGGCGGCCTTAACCTCAACCAGCTGCAAAAAAGAACTGATGTCGTGATATTTAATACGCATGGCCAAAGGATTATGGTTATTGAATGTAAATCACCTACAGTAAAAATCAGTCAGGCTACTTTTGACCAGGCGGCCAGGTACAACTCTGTGCACAAAACCAAATGGCTGGTCGTTACCAACGGTTTAATGCATTGCTATGCACAAATCGATCACAAGGAAGAAAAATTTCTGTTTGTGAAGGAACTACCCGAATACGGCCAGCTGTAATTTCAAAACATTTCCCGTTTAGTCATGTTTCTGCTTAAAAATACGGACATGTATGAGGACCTAAAGCATAAAGTGAAATCAAAAGCAGGTATTGATCATTTGATTGCATCCGATTGTAAACGGATTGCCAATGACATCTTCGAAACAACCCAAAAAAGAGTAAGTGAAACCACACTCAAACGATTTTTTGGATTCGCCTCGTTAAAATACGCCTTATCGGGTTATACCCTATCTGTTCTGACAGCCTATACGGAAACCAATTGCTCTGTTACCATAACAACGAAGATCAACCCATCCAAAGCAAAGCGAAAAGTAGCTGACGATATCAAATTTGACCTTGAAGACGGCGCGCTGCAATCCAACCAGTGCTTCGGCAAATCAGATCTGGAAAAGCTTAAGGAATCGGAACAAAAAAACCTGCCCATAAAAATTCACTTAACAAGAAGACAGGTAAAGCATCTCTTTGAAAATGTAAAAAAACCCGGGCTTTAACCTAAAGCAGCTAAGCTTTCTTCGATGATCTTTATCTTTCCTTCTGCATCAGCCTGCTTGTTCCTTTCGTTCCGGATGATCTCGGGCTTGGCGTTCTGTACAAAACGTTCATTGCCCAGTTTGGCATTAACCGATTTCAAAAAGCCCTGCAAATAAACAAGTTCAGCATTCAAACGTTCCCTTTCAGCATCCGGATCAATGGCTTCATTCAAATGAATGAAAAACTCATCATTGCCGATCATGAAACTCACGGCACCTGGAATCTTATCATTTACAAGTTCAACCTGACTGATGTTGGCCAGCTTAAAAACAATATTTAACCATTTTTCGTAATCCAGTGAGGAATTCACTTTTATCGCCAGCGGCAATGCTTCTTTTGGCGGGATCTGTTTTGTATTTCTTATATTTCTAACTTCAGCCACAAGGCTTTTGATCATTTCCACCTCTTTCAGTATGGCCGCATCAGCAGGTCCAACTACCGGATAGCCTGCAACAATACAGCAGTCCATTTCGTCCTTCTCACCAAACAGCTCATCGTGCCACAATTCTTCAGTGATGAAAGGCATGAAGGGATGCAGCAGTGTTAAAATCTTTTCAAAGAATCCAATGGTCACTTTCAGGGTCTCTGCATCAATAGGATGCTGATAAACCGGTTTCACCATTTCCAGGTACCAGGCACAGAAATCATCCCATACCAATTTGTAAGTCGCCATTAAAGCCTCAGACAAGCGGTACTGCTTAAAGTTATCTTCGATCTCAGCCAAAGCTTCGTTAAAACGATTTTCAAACCACAGGATAGCCTGCTGGTTTGGATTTTCCAGGTTAGCATCCACTTCCCATCCTTTTACCAGGCGGAAGGCATTCCAAATTTTATTGGCAAAATTCCGCCCCTGCTCACAATAGCTTTCATCAAACATCAGGTCATTTCCGGCAGGAGAGCACAACAGCATGCCCACCCGAACGCCATCGGCACCATATTTTTCGATCAGTCCAATAGGATCAGGTGAATTGCCCAGTGATTTAGACATTTTTCTGCCCAGCTTATCCCTTACAATACCGGTCAGATATACATTGGTAAAAGGTTTCTGTCCTCTGAACTCGTGTCCGGCCATGATCATGCGTGCTACCCAGAAGAAAAGAATCTCCGGTGCGGTTACCAGGTCATTGGTTGGGTAATAATAATTGATCTCTGGATTATCCGGGTTTTTAATTCCGTCAAATACGGATATCGGCCATAACCAGGAAGAGAACCAGGTATCCACAACATCAGGATCCTGCTTGATAAATGCAGAAAGCTGATTTTTACAGCCTGTTTTTTCTTCGTGTGTAAATGTGCCGTCGGGATCTTTGAGTTTCAAAAACTCATTCAGCGCTTCTTCTTTGGTCTTGGCAACCACCCAGTTTCCCTGATTGTCATACCAGGCAGGAATCTGCTGGCCCCACCACAACTGTCGGCTGATGTTCCAGTCGCGTACATTTTCCATCCAGTGGCGATAGGTATTCACAAACTTTTCCGGGATCAGCTTCACATCGCCGTTCAGCACATCTTCCAGTGCAGGCTTTGCCATCTGGTCCATTTTGCAGAACCATTGCATGGACAGCTTGGGTTCGATCACTGCATCTGTACGTTCCGAGAAACCGATCTGTGATTTATAATCTTCCACCTTTTCTAAATGTCCGGCTTCGTCAAGTAATACCGCAATCTTTTTTCTGGCTGCAAAGCGGTCTTCGCCTACCAAAACAACGGCAAGCTCGTTCAGTGTGCCATCATCATTTAAAATATCTATTACCGGCAGTTTATGCTTAACTCCGAGCTCATAGTCATTCAGGTCGTGGGCTGGGGTAACTTTCAAACAGCCAGTACCAAAGTCCATGGTGACATAATCATCCTGGATCACCGGGATTTCCCTGTTGATCAATGGCACAAATACTTTTTTTCCTTTAAGGTGTGTGTAGCGTTCATCATTTGGATTGACGCAGATCGCTGCATCAGCCATAATGGTTTCCGGCCTGGTAGTGGCAATGGTGATGAACTCCGGCTCTGCCTGATACTTGCTGCTTGCTACTAAATATTTAATGTAATAGAGTTTTTGGCTGACTTCCTTACGGATTACTTCCTCATCTGAAACTGCAGTTTTGCCTGCCGGATCCCAGTTTACCATCCTGATGCCCCTGTAGATCCAGCCTTTTTTATACAAATGGATAAAACTCTCGATCACCGCATCCGACAGATCGTCTTCCATGGTGAAGCGCGTTCTTTCCCAGTCACAGCTGGCGCCAAGCTTTTTCAATTGGTCCAGGATGATCCCGCCGTATTTCTCTTTCCATTCCCAGGCGTATTTCAAAAACTCTTCCCTGCTCAGGTCAGCCTTGCTGATCCCTCTTTCTTTAAGCATGGCCACTACCTTTGCCTCTGTAGCAATTGACGCATGATCGGTACCGGGCACCCAGCATGCGTTTTTGCCTTGCATACGCGCCTTGCGGATCAGTACATCCTGGATGGTATTGTTGAGCATGTGGCCCATGTGCAGTACCCCGGTCACATTTGGCGGAGGGATTACAATGGTGTACGGCTCACGCTCATCTGGTTCAGAGTGGAAAAAGTTTTTAGACATCCAGTAGCTGTACCACTTGGCTC
>NZ_DATHGC010000173.1:0-3974 GCF_035317785.1 Pedobacter sp.
CTGATCATCACCATACCGGCCGACTGGATGAATTCCCCCTTGCCCATATAAATTGCCGTGTGGGTAACCCTTCCGCCGCTGATCCCTCTTCTCCTTGACGCCGAAAAGAACAGCAGGTCTCCGGGCTGCAGGTTTTTTATGCATTTTTCGGTACTGAGCTGATCATTGTCCATAATGTCTACTGCCGTACCTGCCAGGACTTGCTGCGACGCATCTCTTGGGATAATAATTCCATTCAGAAAGAAACTGGTCTTGGTAAATCCGCTGCAGTCCACCCCTTTTACAGAGGTGCCGCCCCAGAGGTAAGGTACGCCGATCATGGTTTTGGCTGTTGCCAGGATGTCATTTGCTTTCGGATCAGGCTTGCCTGTCCATTTTTTATAGGGCTGCAGCTGGTCTTTCTCTATATACCCAAGCCGGCCATCGGGAAACACCACCTGGTAAAATCTGTCTTGCTTTGTTTTTACCTCCAATATATTTCCAGCCACCAGATCAGATATCCTCGGCGATTTTACAGAACCTTCGCTGTAAGCATGGCCTGCGTCGGCTGTAAATATGACCTTCTCCGCGGTCTGCCATCTTTTGAAATGCTCCAGGTCCATGAGCGCAATTGCCTGCCTGTCCGTATAGGACAAATAGCCATCAGGACTGCGTACCAGGTAAAACGGTCCTTCTTTTTTCAGGACCTGCACGGGTGTGCCGAGGACCATCTGCGTGACCATCTCCGCGGAGTTGCGCGGATTGCTCCTGTTGTTGGTGACAGACAGTGTGGCAACCCCATAGGTCTGCCTGCCCAGTGAACTGTCGGGCAGCAGGTTTTGGATCACTTTCAATCCTTTAAGTGTTTTGGCCGATTGAGCATACTCCTTTAATGCTGCTTCAGAAGTACTTTCAACGATCAAGGCGTCTGATTTTATGCTTGCTTTAAAAAAAACGGAACGCTTGTCGGGCGCATATTTCTGCTGTACTTCTGCAGCCAGGTTCTTGTAAACAGCGGTATCTGTTTGTCCATCAGCTGTAACTGCTGCCAGCATACCCCACATCCATAAAGCCAAAAACATCCTGTTCATTTATTTTAATCTTTTTGAATGACTAAGATAGCCATCTGCCGGGCTTGCTTTGAAAAATAACAATTAATTTACCTTGAGATGAGCCATTAATGTTAATTTAATATTAACACATCATTACCATTACTTAAATTTGCGCCCTTAATTACAGGCAAATTGAAAACAACAGCGAGCACAGCGTTAAATCTTTATATTTCACTGGCATACCGTTTCCTGATCATACTGGTCACCTATACTTTGTGCAGAATCGGTTTTTATCTGTTCAATTCAGATCTTTTTCAGCACATTTCATTTGCCAAATACCTGCGGATCCTTTATGGCGGTGTAAAATTTGACCTCTCCGCCCTGCTTTACATCAATTCCGTCTTCATTCTGCTCCATGTGATCCCGGTCCCTTTTAAGTATGGTGAAACTTATCAAAAATTTTGCAAATGGCTGTTCATCATCAGCAACAGCATCGGCATTGCGGCCAACCTGGCTGATTTTGCTTATTATAAATATACTTTAAAACGCACCACCGCCACCGTTTACAGCCAGTTCAAAAATGAGCAGAACAAGCTCAAACTGACGGGGGATTTTTTGGCAGATTACTGGTACCTGCTCCTGCTTTTTGCTTTGCTCGTCTGGCTGCTGATCAAGGCCTATGATGTAGTTAAAGTTAAAAAAGTCCGGCAGTTCGGCTGGCCGGCCTACCTGTTTCAGACTGTTTTGATGCTGGCGATTGCGCTGGCCTGCCTCACGGGCATCAGGGGTGGCTGGGGCTTTGGCACCCGGCCCATTACACTGAGCAATGCCGGCGAATATGTGGACACGCCCGACCAGATGAGCCTGGTGCTGAACACACCTTTTTGCATCTTCAGGACACTCAAAGCGTCTAAACTCAGGCATTTGGATTTTTATGACGAAAAAAACCTGGCTTCCGTTTACAATCCGGTACACCTGCCTGCGGATACCGGCCGTTTCAGGAAACTCAATGTGGTTTTTCTGATCATTGAAAGTCTGGGAAAAGAACATGTGGGCAGTCTCAACAAAGATCTGGCGGGCGGCAGGTACAAGGGCTACACGCCTTTTATCGACTCACTGGTTGCACAGAGCTATACTTTTACACATACTTATGCCAATGGCCGCAAGTCCATTGACGCCATTCCCTCGGTCATTACCGGCATTCCCTCTATCCGGGAACCCTTTGTATTGTCTATTTACTCGGGCAATAAAACGACCAGCATTGCCAAACTACTGGGTGATGAAGGGTACGAAACCGCGTTCTTTCACGGGGCGCCCAACGGCTCCATGGGTTTTTCATCTTACACGCACCTTGCCGGCATCAAACATTATTTCGGGCAAAATGAATATAAAAAAACGGGTGATTCTGATGGCACCTGGGGGATCTGGGACGATCCCTTCATGCAGTATATGGCGCAGACCATGAATACTTTAAAACAGCCTTTCTTTTCCAGCTTCTTTTCTTTGTCTTCACACCATCCGTTCAGACTGCCCGATGAATATAAAGGCAAGTTTCCTAAAGGACCGCTTCCTGTACAGGAAGTGATCGGTTACACAGACATGGCCCTCAGGAATTTTTTCAGAACGGCTTCTGCCATGCCCTGGTATAAGAATACCCTTTTTGTACTTTGTGCAGATCACGCGACCGTTTCCTATTTCCCTGAGTACCAAACTACTCCGGGTTATTTTTCCATACCTATTCTCTTTTATTACCCTGGCGGGGACCTGAAAGGAAAGACCGACAAACTGGTGCAGCAGATCGACATCATGCCTACTGTCTTAAATTATTTACATTACGACAAGCCATATTTTGCATTGGGCTTTGATGCTTTTGCAAAAGGTAATGATAACTTTGTAGTGAACAACAACGACGGTAATTTCAGCTTTTACCAGGGAGATTATATGCTGACCAACGACGGAAAGGAAAATACCGCGCTGT
Organism: Pedobacter sp.; assembly: GCF_035317785.1. Classification (GTDB taxonomy): domain Bacteria; phylum Bacteroidota; class Bacteroidia; order Sphingobacteriales; family Sphingobacteriaceae; genus Pedobacter. The sequence continues at coordinate 3,010 of NZ_DATHGC010000173.1, forward strand.
ACGATTTGAAGACAGACCGCCTGACCCGCAACAACATATTGCAAAAAGAACCGTTAGTAGCTGATAAAATGGGGAAATACCTGAAGGCCTTTGAGCAGCAATACAACAACAGAATGATAAACAACACTTTAACGGCAAAATAAAGGATGCGTAAAGCCTTATTGAGAATCATAGACTTCTTCTATCCTCCTTTTTCGCGCTGGTTATCTTTACATACTTTCAGGTATCTTGTTTCGGGCGGTACTACAGCTGCATCATCAATCGTTTCTTATTATATTGCCTATAACTGGATCCTGCATCAGAAAAGCATTTATATCAATTTTCCTTTTCTGCCAAAAATGATCACTGCCCACGTAGCAGCCCTGGTCATCAATACAGCCTGTACCTTCCTCGTTGGGTTTGTACTCAATAAATACCTGATCTTTACAGAATCCAATCTAAAAGGGAGGATCCAGATCTTCCGGTATGCAGTGGTGTTCTTTCTCAATTTTATGATCAACTACGGCATGATCAAATACATGGTGGAAGGCCTGCATTTCTACCCTTCCATTTCACAAGCTCTTATCACCGTTTTCTTGTCTTTGATGAGCTATTTTCTGCAAAAATACTTTACTTTCAAGGTAAAAAAAGTTTAATTTCTCGTTTTTGGGTAAACAAGACGCATTTATTTGTTATCCTTTGGTGATAGGCTTAACTTAGCCGCATTATCAATTTGATCAGGCGATGAGCGATTTTAATGACTTTAACAATCCACAGGTAGCCAAACTGCCAAGGCACCTGCGGCAGTTTATTGTAGAGCAGCACTATGAAAAGTATACTCCTGCAGATCAGGCAGTATGGCGTTATGTGATGCGTCAGAACTATAGTTATTTAAAACATGTTGCTTATTATCCTTACATCAAAGGCTTGCAGCGTGCGGGTCTGAGCATTGAACACATTCCTGATCTGCAAACCATGAACGACAA
>NZ_DATHGC010000174.1:0-7242 GCF_035317785.1 Pedobacter sp.
CCATTGAGGTCTTTAAACCTGATGTCACCCAGCCATAAATTTCCAGGTCCCCGCGCCAGGCCATAGTCCACCCCATTGTTAAGCTCCGCTTCTGACCTGAACAAACCCTCTGTCACATAACCATAGAATGCACCCAATGCACGGCCCTGCTGTGATAAAGTAACCAGGGATTTGGTTCCATACTCATCAAATGTACCTTGCAGTGTCGCATCCGGCTCATTCATCCGGTTCAGGATATTCTTGTACCTGCTGAACACAATATTGGTCTTCCAGGTAAATTTGTCATTTTGAATATTGTAAGAGGTCAGCCCGATATCAAAACCCGTATTGGTCATCCGGCCATCATTGGTGGTCGGGGTTTTAATGTCGTTCCAGGCAGTACCCAGACCAGAAAAAGCACCAAGCTGAGTTGGCAAAAGCATGTCTGATGTGACCTTTTTGTAAACATCCAGACTAAATTCCAGCTTTTTCTTCCAGGTAGTCAGGTCTATTCCGGCGTTATAAGTATTTACAGATTGCCAGGTGATCAGCGCATTGGCTACATTGGCGGGTAATCCCCCGGCACCAAAAGGTGCGGTAGGGAAAAGTGTAATGTTCGCGGAATATAAATTCCCCGCTCCCGCGTCCTGACCGCCCACTTCTCCATATCCAAACCTGAATTTCAGATAGTCGATGTATTTATTTTCCCTCAGAAAAGCTTCATTGCTTACCGTCCATGAAGCAGATACCGCCGGAAAAGTTCCCCATTTATGGCCTTCACCAAAATTTGAAGACCCATCCCTTCTCAGCGTTCCGCTGATGGCGTAACGGCTGTCAAACGTATAGTTCAGCCTGGCAAAAACAGACTCCATACTCCATGTTGATGCATTGGCAGTAATGTCCTGCGTATCACCGGCATCACCTGCATTCAGGTTTGGAATATTGAGTTTCAAATTATCCCTCTTGCCGGCAATCGCATCATATTTAGATTGCTGGGCTTCATGCCCCACAGTAGCAGCAATATTATGTTTGCCAAAGTTCTTATTATAATTTGCGTAGTTCTTGAGTGCCCAGTACAAACTGTTTGCACGCTGGTCCCTTAACCTGGCGGGGCTTAAAATAATCTCCTTACTGATTTCGTTATACACATATGGCTGGAAAGCACGGTCTTTACTCAGGTTGAAATCAAAGTTCCCTTCTGATCTTATGGTCAGCCCGTCTATGATCTGGAGATCCGCATATACAGTTCCAAAAGCTTTGGAAGACTGGTTGGTCACATCCCTTAAACTGGCCAGCGCTACAGGGTTGTTTGGATTTCCGAAAGTACTGCCGCCAATCACATTTCGCGAAATGTAATTGCCATAAACGTCCCTTACAGGCGTTGCAGGGCTATTGTACAACACTGTACTCGTGACCGCATCAAATCCATCAGACAAACCGATCTGCTGGTTTGTACGTGATAAATTTGCAGTGATGCCGGTCTTCAGCCATTTGGTCGCCTGATGGTCTATATTGGCCCGCAATGTGACTCTTTTGAAACCGGTCTTGATCAGTGTTCCATTCTGATCGAGGTAACCTCCTGAAAAATAAAACTGTGTTTTTTCTGTTCCGCCCGAAAAGGCCAGCTGATGACTCTGGCTAAAGCCCCTGCGGTAGATCTCATCCTGCCAGTCCGTACCATTGCCCAGCAGCGAAGGGTTTTTAAACTCAGCAATGCTGTCCAGGCCGCTTCCCGGTACAGAACGGATCTCCTGAACCAGTGAATTCATATATTCCGCATTTTGGCGCAGGTTCATAACAGAAAGTTTTTTTGGAATTTCAGCAAGACCAACATAAGAATCATAAGTGATCTTGCCCTGATTGGCCCTGCCGCGCTTGGTATTGATCAATACTACACCATTGGCACCGCGCGCACCATAAATGGCTTGTGCCGATGCGTCCTTCAGGATATCTATGGTCTCAATGTCGGCCGGGTTTAAAGTAGCCAGCACACTCTGACCCACCTGCCCTGATCCGCCGCCCAGTACATTCTGTTCAAGTGTGGTACTCCTGGCATTCATTGGTACCCCGTCTATGACATATAAAGGTTCATTGTTTTCACCCGTTGAAGTCAGTCCCCTGATCCTCACAGATACACCGCCTCCCGGCTGGCCCCCATTGTTATTGATGGTTACCCCGGCTACCTTACCCTGCAGGGCCTGGTCTATACCCGCAACCGGCAAATTCTTAATGTCTTTTTGTGAAACAGATGATATGGATGAAGTTACCTCAGATTTGCGTAATGTACCATAACCGATCACCACTACGTCTGCTAAAGTGGAGGTAGAAGTCTGAAGGGTTACATTTATTGCGCTGCTGGTCCCAACTGCAACTTCCTTTGTCTCCATTCCTACATAGGAAACCACCAGCACACTTGCATTAGATGAAACCAGTATAGAATATTTTCCCTCAGCATTGGTTAAAGCTGTGGTTTTGGTTCCTTTCACCAATATTGCCGCACCGGGCAGTGTTGTTCCGCTTTCGTCAGATACTACACCAGAAACTATTCTGCCGGCATTGGTCTGGGCATACACGGAATTTGAAATGGCACTTAGCGTAAGGATCATGAACAGGATATAAATCCATTCACTACAACTCGTTCTTGTCGTTTTCATTGTTGGTCGTCATATTTGGTTTAGTCAAGAGCCCCTTGGGAAGGCTTTCTGAATGCTAAACTAGAGACTACCAAATGCCGTATTGCTAAAAAAGGGGGACTCAAATGTTAACCCTTGTCTCTTTCATTCATTAGCAGCAATAGATATCTTTCATTAGTAATGAAAGATATCTATATTTGTTTATAATTAATTTACTGACAGATGTTTAGACAAGAAAACATCCACTGCATTTAGCGAAAACATTGGTCACAAACTAGAAAACCTGATCTATCTTCACTTACGCCGTCATTATAAAGAACTTTACTATTTTAAAGAGAAGGGTGAATGCGATTTCATCGCTTTTAGTAAAGGAAAACCACAAGAAGCTATACAAGTATGTTATTTAGTTGAGGATGGAAACTTTGACCGGGAATACAACGGCCTTTTAGAAGCAATGAAATTCTTCAAATTAACCACCGGAATTATCGTAACACTCCATCAAAAGGACAAATTTGAAAAAGAAGGGTATCTGATAAAAATGATCCCGGCACATGAGTTCCTCACTCCCCATACATCTCCCTTGCCAACCGGCTAAAAGTAATCAAGGTTGAGGACAAGTATAGGACAGGCTATTATTGCCTATTGGTTTGACAAGGTGTTGGGTATGGTTTGAGCAGGGGTTGGTTTGGGTGAACCCTTTACAAGACCTTGAGAAAGCCTTGCCAAAACCTGATTAGACATAGGAAGAGAGCAAACCCACCGCAGGAGAAGATCCAAAAAAAATATGCGATTGCTGAAGGTTTCCCTGAAGCGGGAAGAAATTACTTTGTAAAAGGCCCGTAATGCAAGACAGGTTATTTCTATAAAGATTAAATTTGCCAGATAATAAGATGAAAAAGCTTTTTGCACTTCTGTTTCTGATGTTGTCACTGACGGCGCAGGCACAAACTTTAAGGGTTGCCGTTGCCGCAAATGCACAATTTGTCATGAAGGCCCTGCAGGCAGATTTTAAAAAGAAAACAGGAATTGAAACAGAAATGATTTCAGGTTCCTCAGGAAAACTGACGGCTCAGATAAAGAACGGGGCTCCCTACGATGTCTTTCTTTCCGCTGACATGGACTTTCCCGAGGCCCTTTATAACGAAGGTTTCGGAATTAACCGGCCTAAAGTATATGCCCTTGGAAGTCTAATTGTATGCAGTAGTTCTGACTTTGATGTAAAAAACTGGAGAAGCCTGCTGACCGGCATTAAGACGAATAAGATCGCTATAGCCAATCCGGCACTCGCCCCGTATGGAAAAGCTGCCAAACAGGCCCTGCGTCGTTACGGGCTATGGGACAAGATCAGCCCTAAAATCGTATTCGGAGAAAGCATCTCGCAAGTGAACACTTACATCTCTGCCGGAGTCGTCAGTTTAGGTTTTACTACTGAAGCCCTTGTATATGAAAGCCCTGATGCCGCAAAGCTAAAGTGGGCAAAGATCGATCATAAAGCTTATGAGGAAATCCAGCAGGGAATGCTCATATTGGCTTACGCTAAAAAAGGGAATCTCGATAAAGCGCTAAAGTTTTTCAATTACCTTCAATCTCCGGCGGCCAGGCAGCTGTTTGTGAAAAATGGCTATAGAATTCCGTAGTTTTATCAAGAATGGATTTAACACCTATATTCCTTAGCCTGAAACTTGCATGTATCACAACGCTGATACTATTTGTGATCGGCCTGCCCATAGCCTGGTGGTTATCCGGCCGGGATTCCATTCCCAAGCTGTTCATTGAGGCCATCATCACCATGCCGTTGGTCTTACCCCCTTCAGTACTCGGATTTTATTTATTATTGGCTTTCAGCCCCAAAAATGCTTTGGGAAAATGGCTGCAGGAACACTTTGACATTCAACTTGTATTTTCATTCGAAGGCCTGATCCTGGCTTCGGTTATTTACAGTCTGCCCTTTATGGTGAGTCCGGTCAAATCTGCATTTATACATTTGCCGGGCTCGATCAAAGAGGCTTCTTATACCATGGGGAAATCAAAATTTGAAACCTTGTGGTACATATTGTTACCCAATATCAAATCTTCGTTGCTGACAGCTGCCGTGCTTACATTTGCGCATACTCTAGGCGAATTCGGTGTTGTTCTGATGATTGGCGGAAATATTCCCGGTGTAACCAAAGTGGCCTCGATCGCCATTTACGACTCGGTAGAGAGTATGCAATACGCCAATGCCAATTACTACTCGCTGATTTTGTTCTCGATCACATTTATCATCGTGCTAACTGTTTTTGTTTTTAACAGAAAGTCTGCAAAAAGCCCGCTCGAATGATAGAGATTAATATAAAAAAAAGAGTTAAGACCTATGCGGGCATAGATCTTATTGAGGTCAGGGCTTCATTTCATGTTCAGCGCATTACTCAAATTACTGGTCCTTCCGGCGCGGGTAAAACAACACTTTTGAGAATTATTGCAGGCCTGATCAGGCCGGAACAAGGAAAGATAACGGTAAACGAAAACATATGGCTGGACACCAGTGCCAACATCAATCTGGAGCCTCAGAAACGGGATGTGGGGTTTGTATTTCAGGATTATGCCTTGTTTCCGAATATGACGGTTACAGAGCACCTGCATTATGGTTCAGACGATGCGCAATTTATTGATCGTTTGATCGCAATAGGCAGGCTCGACGCATTCAGAACACATAAACCCAAGCATCTTTCAGGGGGTCAGCAGCAGCGCCTGGCTATTTTGAGGGCCTTAGCCACAAAACCTAAACTGTTACTGATGGACGAACCTTTCTCAGCCCTGGATAGTGTGCTTAAAAAGAGTGTCATGGGCGAACTGAAAGAATTATTTGAGGAATTAAAAATTACCTGCCTGATTGTCACTCACCATCCGCTGGAAGCAGCTGGGTTTGCTGAACATTCCTTTGAGTTGCTTTAACACTAGGTCCGAATCCCCTGATTGTTATCTTCCGCATACTTAGAAGGCAAAACATCAAACTCCTCTTTAAATGATTTGACAAAATTCTTCGTGGTCTTGAACCCCACTTTATAGCAGATCTGGGAGACGGTCAGCTTGCCATGTTCCAAAAACTGCGCGGCCCTTTTCAGCCGGTACGATTTGATAAATTCCAGCGGTGTCTTACCGGTAAGTGCGACTATCCTCTTGTACAGGGTCACCCTGCTCACCAGCAATAGATTACTGAGCATATCTACTGAAAAATTACTGTTGTCGATGTTCCTTTCTATCTCCTGCAGCACCTGCTGCAGAAATTGCTCATCAGGACTTTCGATCTCCACTGTCAGAGGCTGCACTTTTACCTGTTTTTGATAAAGTTTTCTGAAAGACTCCTGCTGGACCAGGATGTTCCTGATCCTGGAATTGAGGATCTCGAAGCTGAAAGGCTTGGTCATGTAGTCTGTAGCGCCGGTCTCCAATCCGGTAAGTTCCTGCTCCGCCCCCGTTAATGCGGTCAGCAATATCACCGGGATCTGTGTGGTTCTGGAATCTGACCTGATCTTTTTACAGAGCTCAATACCGGTCATTTCCGGCATCGAGATGTCACTGACAATGATGCTTGGGTGGTAGAACAGCGCCTTTTGCCAGCCCTCCTTTCCATTTCCCGCCTCTATTACGTTAAAATCTTCTTTTAAATTGTCCTTCAGGTAAAACCGCAGATCCGCATCATCTTCCACCAGCATCACGGTGGCTTTTTTGGAAGAAATGGTAACCTGTGCAGTTTGCGAGCCGCCCGGATCTTCCTCGGCAATGAGGTTGTCGACAAAATTATCTGAGCCGTTCTTTTGGTCCCGGAGCTCTTCAAACGGCAGCAGGATGGTAAAACAGCTGCCCACGTCCTCGTCACTTTCCAAAAAGATCTCTCCCCCGTGCAGTTTCACAAATTCCTTGGTGATGGCCAGGCCGATACCGCTGCCCTGGTTGATGATCGAATCGGGAATGTCATTCTGAAAAAAGCTCTCAAAGATCTTGTCCTGTTTTTCTTTGGCGATGCCAATCCCGGTATCCCGCACCCTGATCTCGACCATGTACTGGTCTTCCATGATACAATCGACCGAAACATTTATTTTACCATTGTCCAGGGTAAATTTAAAACTGTTGGACAGCAGGTTGAACAGGATGCGCTCTATTTTATCGTGGTCAAAATTTACTTTCAGCGTTTCATAGGCTGCATTGAAGCTAAGCTGGATATTTTTCTGCTCGGCAATGTCCTTAAATGAATAAGTAATGTCGCTGATAAAGGAAATGATGTCACCCGGCCGTTTTTGAAGTTTGATCTCTTTGAGCTCCATCTTTCTGAAATCCAGCAATTGGTTGACCAGGTTGAGCAATCTTTTTGCATTTTTCTGGATCAGCGAGACCTGCTCTTTGAGCTGAGGGTCATAAGCCCCTTTGAGCAGTTTGTCAATAGGCGCAAGGATCAGGGAAAGCGGTGTTCTGAACTCATGGCTCACATTGGTCAGGAACTTGATCTTCATCGCGTCCAGTTCTCTGTACCTTTGGGACTCTACCTTTTCCTGCTCAATCACCCGCTGTATTTCTTTTTTTTCCTGTTCTGCCGCAAACTGCATTTTCAGTTTCCTGATGCCCCGGTGCCTGAAATAATACAAAGTGGCGC